>JANMLE010000392.1:0-2026 GCA_031372385.1 Planctomycetota bacterium
GACCCGGTCGGGTGCGGCATCAAAGGCGCGGGGTGAGCAGGAGCGGACCACCCCCTGCTTCTCGCACACACGGGTCAGCAGCGATTCTCCCGCGGCGTAATTGACGTCGTACAGATCCGGGAATCCATCGCCGTTCAAATCAGCCATCAGGCAACTGGTCGTCCAGAGTGATCCCGTGATCCCCGCGTCATCGGTGATGTCGTCAAACGTGCCGTCGCCGTGGTTGAGATACAACCGGTTTCGGCCCAGGTTGGCAACGTACAAGTCGGGGAAGCCATCGTTGTTGAAGTCTCCCACGGACACTCCCTGGCTGAAGTCGCGATCGCCCAGTCGGGCCGGCACGGTGACATCCGCAAACCGCTCGTCCCCGCGGTTTCGAAACAGTCGGTCCATCAGTTCGCCGGATGTGGGTGAAGCCCGGCTTGGGTCCGTGTTGCCTTGAGTCAGGTACAGGTCCGGCCATCCATCCAGGTCATAGTCGATGACGCCGGCGCCACCACCGGTTGTTTCGAAGATCCGCGCACCGGGCGTGGTGTCATCCGCGGCGTTTTCGTAGCGGAAGTCGATGCCCATCGCCCGCGCGCGATCCGCGAACCGAATGTCGGCGGAGGGCAGGCTGGATGTCAACCGGGGTTGAACCGGTGTGGATGAACTGGATGAAGCGGTCCACTCGGGCAGCGGGAAGCTCGCCAGATTTACCTTCCGCGACGGGTCGTATGCAGGCGACGTCTGAGGCAGATCGGGATGCAATTGCGGTGACACCTCGTGCAGGATCTCCAGCGCCCAGATGAGGCCGGGGTCGATCGAGAGCGCGATGCTCGACCAGCTTGCCGCTTCCCACAACCGTCCCAGTTGCCGCGTCAGCAGCGCCGCCCGGCGCATGGATTCGAGGTGGTCGCGATGATGAAACAGATCGTCGAGTGCGGTTGCCAGCCGTTGCAGCAATTCGGCCCGTTCGAGAAACGGTTCTGCACGGGCCGCGTCGTTCAGTGCGATCAGTGAGCGCCCCAGTTGATGGCAGGCGGCCCGGTGCTCCGGGTCGCGCCGCAATGCCTCCCAGAAGCAGCGTGCGGCGGCTTTCAATTGACCGTTTCGCTGGGCAAACTGGCCGCGCAGCATCCA
Source organism: Planctomycetota bacterium (assembly GCA_031372385.1). GTDB lineage: Bacteria > Planctomycetota > Planctomycetia > Planctomycetales > Planctomycetaceae > Schlesneria. The sequence continues at coordinate 1,123 of JANMLE010000392.1, forward strand.
GGCATCGGGGTGACGCTCCACGTCCGGTCGCAGGCTGGCAGACCAGGCAACGAACGGGGTGGAGTCGGCGTCCTCCAGCAGCAGTTGCCCCCAGCGCACGACCGATTCCGGTTCATCGGGGCGTTGCGACAGCACCGCTTTCAGCAATGGTCGAGCCTCGTCCGGCCGGTTCAATGTGAGGGCCAGCCGTGCCGCGCCGAGCTTCGGCAGCGGATCGTCGGGCAGCATCCGCGCGGTCGCGTCCAGCAGGGCCGTGTCTTCAATCTGCCGCTGGGAATTTCCCAGCAGCAGCAGGTGTTCGATGTCGGCCGCGCGATTCTTGACGAGATGCAACAGGTGCGGCTGAGCCTCCCAGCGCCGACCGGTGATGTTCAACAGAAACGCCAGGCGGAAGTGCGCGAGAGAGTGCCGCGGGTCGTGCGTGAGCAACCGCCGCAGTTGTGCCTCCGATTCGGAAACGCGACCGAGATGGCACAGCATTTCGGCCTCACCAAAATCGGCCGACGATGCAAGCGCCGGAGAAGTGCGCGGCACCCGCTGATAGTACGCCAACGCGTCGGCATAACGGTTCATCTTGAGCGATGCCTCGGCCGCAACGAGCAGTGCCCAGGGTGAGGGCTTCTTCGCCGCTGCCGCCCGGCAGGCCAACTCCTCGGCCTTCCGGTGGTCTCCGCGCGCGAGCGTCAACCGGGCCTCGTCGAGCAACGCCTCGGAAGTGGGGGGAGGCGTCCAAAAGACAAGCGCCGCGCCGGCACCTATGACGATGACGATCATCGCCACAGCGACACAGACTAGGCGGGTTCTCAACAACATGTGGCGTGGGTCCGGGGGCGTGTCGGTCAGATGGGGCGAGCGGAGCGAACAGGCCTACAAGCACGCAGCGCAAGCGAGTGGGTTATCGGGC
>JANMLE010001313.1:0-7459 GCA_031372385.1 Planctomycetota bacterium
TTGTCTTTGACTTCGAACGTGATCGGCACCGTGATTTCGCGGGTGGGGATGTCGTCCTTCCCCTCCTGCTTGAATCCCGCCCGCAGGACGAGCACCAATTCGCCGTTTTCAAAGCGGATCCGGATCGGATCGGCGGCGGCGAACACGATCGTGCCGGGCCCCTTGTCTTCGTCTTCTCCGTCCGCAGCCGCGGCCGGCTTGGGGGGTGCCTCCAGCTTCACGGCCCGGTTCAGCGCCTTGCTGAAGAACGCTTCGAGCTTCTCACGCAACTGCGGCTCGGTCACCGTCTGGCCGGCCAGTTCCATGCGATCGATCGCGTTGTTGACCGCGGTTTCGTGCATCAGCAATGTGGCACCCCGGTCCGCCACGACCGGAGTCGACGGCAGGTCGGCACCCAGTTCGGTGGCGGTCATCAAACGGGAATTCAACCGCAGGGTTGTGTCGGTCGTCTGGTAGACGAATGCGTCCGGATACAAACCCGTCGCCTTCAACCCGGAAAAGACTTCCTGTTCCAGCTTGGGGCCGGCTTCCGCGAAGTTCTTGTCGGCTTCGGCATTGAATTTGGGCAGGACGTTGGTGCGAACCCGGTCGGCGGCGATCGCCTCCGCGGTGCCGCGACGCTTTTCCACTTCCTCTGTTGCGATCCTTTGAATCATGCCCGCGAACAATCCGCCGCCCCCGTTGACGTTGATTCCGGTCGTCGTGTTGTGCGGGTTCACACTGATCGTGGCGGGTGACGTCACGAACTTCAGGCCGTCGAAGTTCACTTCCTTCTTAGCCACGAACGTGTGGTTGCCCTGCGTGTACACAGTCGCTTCACTCGTCACTCCGACGGTGCTCGATTGGATGTTGCCGTTCACGGTCAGGTCGAACCGCATGGTTCGGCCACTCGGACGCAGGTCGACCGACACCTTCGTCGCCGTGGTCTGGTTGCCACTGACATTGGCCCCCAGGACGAAGTCCGAAACGGGCCCCTGTTCGGTCCGCGCTTCGGACAACAGCCGGTTCAGAAACTCTTCACTGGCGACAACCCGCACGTTGTAGTTGAAGAAGTGTGTTTGCAGCACGGCACCCAGCCGATCGCCGCCATCCGCGGCCACTTTGCAAATCGCGGCGTACGCGGCCCGCGTCTTGGCGGCATCCTCGGTCGACCGCGACGCCGCAAAGCTGTCCGCGGAATCGAGCAGCGCCGTGAGCTGAGCCCGCAATTCCGCTTCGTTTGGTGCGGGAGGTTGCCAGGCCACCGCAGTCAGGTATTTGTCGAGAGATTCCTCGTAGCGCACAAACGCCGGGCGACCCAGAAACTCTTTTTGCTTCGCATCGGACAACCCCGCGCGGCCCGCGATCCGCTCCTTCGCGTCGCGAACGGCGGTGATCGCCGCTTCGCTTCCCGGCCCGGCGGCCAGTGACTTCTGAACGACATCCACTTTCAGATAGGGAACCCACAACTGACCGTTGGCAATACTGGCCAGATACGTTTTCAATTCGCCGATCGCCGCCGTCACACCCTTGGCCTGTTCAGCCAGCTTGATCGCACGAACCGTCTTTGGGTCAGTTTCCAACGTGTCGAGCGCGGCTTCCGCCAAGTCGATTCGCTGGGCCAATCGCGCGTGCATCAGCGTCAGCGGCGCAAGCAACGGCTTGTAGCGGGGATCATCAATCGCCCGCTGCATCACGTCGAGCTTGGCCTTGAGCACCTTCAATGCGGCGCGTTGCCCGGCCGCGTCGGCTGTTTCGAGCTTCGCATAGAAATCGGCGACAGACTCCGCCGCCCCCTTGGACCACTCGGCCCAATTCCCATCCAGCTTCGCGAACTCCTCCGCGGCCAGTTCCGGAGGTGCGGCACTTGGAAAGATCCCCCGCAGGCCGAGGTTGATCTTTGCCGTTTCGTCAACGGCCCAAGTGAGTGTGGCCACACAGGCGACAACCCCCAAAGTCGCAAACCCGCGAGCCAGATTGTTTCGACGCCAGAAACTCAGACGCGGTGTTGTCGCGCCGACCTTGGATTGCTCATACATGTTGACTTCACTCCGTTGAAAAATCTGGTCCGTCGATTGCGACGCGGAAATCGGGTCGGTGCGCTCAGAGCGGCGAATCAGGGACATCCATGCCACTTACCGTCTCTGTCGTTATCGTCCACCAACCGTGGCCAAGCGCAACTCGACGCGACAGGACCATTCCAGTCCCCCGGCGAATTGTCAGCCCCCCTGCATTGCCGGACGGATCGAACCAGTCGACGCAATCCGCAAGGTCCACCACGCGGACGCAGTCTACTTGGCCCCGCTCGTTGATTCAATCACGTCGTGCTGATGCGTCGGGGTGAGTAGAGAGAAGTGAGAAGTGAGTAGAGAGAAGTGAGAAAACAGGAGGCCACGCAGCTCCAAGTTCACCCTTCACTCTTCACCCTTCATCCCTCATCCTTCCACGGCTATCATTCGGGCCGTCGTTGAAGACTGTTGAACGCCCCGACAATCACACCCTAGGAGACTGCCCATGTTCTGCACTCGAAACTTGACCGTTGCCGCCGCGTTGATGTTGGGGATCATTCTGGGTTGGTCGACCGCGTCGCTGCGGGCCGATTCGGACAAGGCGGCCAATATGGTCTACGAATTGCGCACCTACACCACCCTTGATGGCCGGCTGCCCGCCCTGAACGACCGCTTCAAGAACCACACGCTGAAGCTGTTCGAAAAGCACGGGATGAAGAACGTCGTCTACTGCACTCCCGTCGACAAAGACGGCAAGGCTGTCGACAACAAGTTGGTCTATCTGCTGGCCCACAAGAGCCAGGCGGCCGCCCAGGCTTCGTTCGCCGCGTTCGGCAAGGATCCCGAATGGATGGCGGCCCGCGACGCCTCCGAAAAAGACGGCAAGATCGTCGCCAAGGTCGAATCCCAGTTCTTGGTCCCGACCGACTACTCGCCGATGAAGTGAAAGAAGGAGCTGTTGGCAATTAGCGTTTAGCTTTTAGCCAGGCAAAAGACTCCGCTCTCTTCCTACTTGCCAATCGCCAACAGCCAACCGCAAAGAGCTACTCATGCCTACTCAACCTGCCGTCGCTTGGATCGGCGATGCCGCCTCCGGGCATCTGCAACTGATCGACCAGACGGTGCTGCCCGTCGAATTCGTCCTGTTGAATCTGCACACCGTCGATGCAGTCTGGGAGGCGATCAAGTCGTTGCGGGTTCGTGGCGCGCCGGCCATCGGCGTGGCGGCGGCATACGGAGTCATCGTGGGGACACAGCCCGCGCGGTCCGGCTCGCGCGGGGACTTCGATGCCCGACTGCATCTTGTGCTCGACCACCTGGCCACCAGCCGGCCGACGGCGGTGAACTTGTTCTGGGCTCTCGACCGGATGCGGCGCACGGCCACGGCTGCAGCGGCGTTGTCCGCTTCGCAGCTACTCGATCGGCTGCTCGAAGAGGCGCGCGAGATCGAGCGGGAAGACCGCGAGATGTGTGCGGCGATCGGTCGCCACGGTCTGCCTCTGCTGAGGAACTGTCCGGGGGTTCTCACCCACTGCAACACGGGCGGCCTGGCGACGGCCGGTGATGGAACCGCCCTGGCCGTCATCTTCGCCGCGGCCCGCGAGAACCCGTCACTTCAAGTGTACGCCGATGAGACCCGTCCGCTGCTCCAGGGGGCGCGGCTGACGGCGTGGGAACTGATGCAACGCGGCGTTCGAGTGAAACTGATCTGCGATTCGATGGCCGGTTGGGTCATGAAGGAACGCCGCGTCCAAGCGGTGATCGTCGGTGCGGACCGGATCGCCGCCAACGGCGACTCGGCCAACAAGATCGGGACGTACTCGTTGTCGGTGCTCGCGAAGGCTCACAACATCCCGTTCTATGTTGCGGCTCCGTCGAGTACATTCGACTTGACGATCCAGAGCGGCGATGCCATCCCGATCGAACAGCGGGCGTCGTCCGAAATCACCAACGCCTTCGGCCGTCAGACCGCCCCCGATGGTTGTGACACCTACAACCCGGCCTTCGACGTCGCCCCCGCCGAGAACATCACGGCCCTGATCACCGAAAAGGGGATCATTCAACCGGTGACCAAGACACGAATCGAGGCGGTCTTGCGGTAGCCGCGCGCCGGCTACAACACCCCGATGCGTCAGTTTTGAAGTTGCGTGTGTGTTGTTGGGTAGCTGAATTCGCAAGAATTCAGATTTGGGAACCGGACCGAAATCGGCTGAATTCTTGCGAATTCAGCTACCTCCAGCAAAACATCGCAACTTCAAACGCGCCAGCGCGGGAGTGACGAACCGCGTCGCGTCTCAGAGCCCCTCATCCGTTCACGGCTCGCCGAGCTGCTTGTCGGCGTAGTCGAGGAACACGCCCCAGTCTTCGCGATCCATCGAATGCTTGCCGGGGCGGATGTAGTAGCCGAGCTTGCCGTCGAGCAGCTTCCGCAGCGGCGGTCGCTCGGTGGCTTCCAGGCCCTTGGTTCCCAGCAGCCGGTAAACGGGATCGGCCCCCTTCAACATGTCGAACTGGCCATCGGGGTTCGCCCACTGATCCTCGACGGCGTTCGAGTACAGAACGGGCCGCGGAGCACACAGCGCGAGCAGGCAGTGCTGGTCGAACGGCAGCCTGTCGGGCGTCTCGTTGAACAGCGTGAAGTTGTCGCAGAACCAGTGCGGGAACGCGGTGTTGATGCGGCGGATCGTCTCGACGTCCTTGCGATCAATGGCCACGCGACTCGGGGCCGTGCCACCGCAGCCCGCCTGATGCGGAATCGCCAGCGCGATCCGGTCATCCATCGCGGCGGCGAGCAGCGTCGTCTTGCCGTTCCGCGAATGACCCACGGCGGCGATCCGCTTCGCATCGATTGTTGGCGCATGCTTCTCGATCAGGAAGTCGACCACGCGGTGATAGCCCCAAGCCCACGCCGCGATCGCTCCGGCATCGTTCGGCGCGGGCGACGTCTGCCCCGGCTTGTAGAACGCGGGCTCGATGCCGTCGCCAAAGTCCGCTGTGTCCGGATCGAGATCCCCACTGTAAAAACACGCCAATCCGTAGCCCCGTTCAATGATCAGATCGAGGTTCCACACGTCGGCCTGAGATCCCCGCCCCTGCTCGGTGGCCCGTTCGTTTTCCGATCCCGCGCACGACTTGTAGACCCAGCTCTCGGGGATGTGAATCTTCGGATGTTTCGCGAGCGCGTGATTGCCGCAGAAGTTCATCCCGACAAACACCGGCGCCGGCCCCGACCGCTGGTTGGGAACGACGAGCAGCACATGCAGCCTGTGCTTCAAATCCGGCCCGAAGAACGCCAGCCGGCTTTCGCTGAGCGTGGCCTTGCCGTCGAGAAACATGTTGTCCGAAAACAGCACTTCTTCGACAGTCCACTTGCCCGGCTTGGGTGGCAGGTATCCGTACATGTAATGCTGGAACAACGCCTTCAACTCCGGCTTCCGCTTCGCATTCCAATCCGCCGCGCTCGACACCTTCGTGCCGTTGAGCATCACCAACGGATCAGGCAACTCCGGCCGCGCAGGCAACGAAGCAAAGTCGGGGAAGTCGGCGGCGAAGGTTGCGCCAAGACTCAGCAACCATGCGAGGCAAACCGTCGAAATCGAATGGAAACTTTGGCTGGGTGACATCATCGCGAATACTCCTGGCTGCCTGTTGTTCGGTTCACTGTCATTCTGTCTGGCTTGTCCGCTCATCGTTCGCCGCCGGTTCTCTCGACGGAGACCGTCAAGTGCCCGTAATCAACAACGAGCCTGCAACCCAGCAGCGGAATCACTCCCAGCAACGGAAGCTCACCCTGTCCTTCAATCACTTCAATGGCGGTTCGCTCGCCAAACCAATCGAGCGTCGCTTCAAACGTCTCCAGAAACACAACCGATCCATCTGCCAGTCGAGCGTGAGTCCCCGATGCCTTGCACAATCCCAGCCGTTCAATCTGACCGCGCGGCACCACCAACTGGCCGGTGAATCCGGTATCAATCCAGACTTCAAGCGGAGTCTGCTCGTAATCCAACACGAGACGAATCTCGATCAGTGCCCGGCCCCGGTCATCGACACGACCGTCGATCACTGACTGACTCCGATCTCGACTGCCACGTCGTGGCCGATCCGCTTCGTGTAGGTGATCCGATCGGGAAAGGCATTTCTCGCGGTGCGAATCGCTTCCGAAAACGATTTCCCAAGGAAGTACGTTTCGGATTCCGGTTCGATCGCCGCAAACTCACCCCAATGATCCCGCTCCAATTCAGCCCGCCATTTCGCTTCGTAGAGCGCAATGGCTTTCCGGGCGATCTCACGGGAATCGACAAGCTCAACCATGTTGACGGCCTCCGAAAGAGATGAGGAACAGTTGGCTGACGACCGTTCGCCGGAGTGGATTGTCGTGCGCATCACGAGTCCCCGCTCGGCTTCATCTCGGGCTATTCAAACCCCGGAGCGCATTCAAGACGATCGTCGGATTGCACCGTCCCGCTCACATCCGGCTCAGCCCCGTCGCACGCAGCGGGGCGGCCTATTGATCGGCCAGCCCCTTGGCCTGCAATGCCAAGTTTGTGTCGGGAAAATCGGCCGCGATCTTTTCCAGAGTGGTCTTGGCCTTGGACACCAATCCGGGATTGCCGGAGGCCATTTGCCTGCGGGCCAGTTCCAAGTTCTTGGCGGCGGCCTGTCCGGCTTTGACCTTGGAATCCTTCGACAACTCCTTCTTGAGCGTCGTGGCTTCCTTCGGCAATTCGAACCCGTTGAACTGTTCCGTCAACTCCGTCAGCAGTTCAAAGGCCCGGTAGGAATTGGAGCCGTCCTGGGCCTCCTTGATCTTCGCCATCAGGTCGTCGATTTCCTTCTGAACCACCTCCATCAGTTTCGCCGCCGACTCCTTGACGTCCTTCTTGGATGACGACGTCGACTTCTTCAGCGAGCCGGCGATCCCCTTGTAGTTGCCGATCTCCACCGCCAGCCAGGTCGACTTCAGGGCATCGGGGATTGTTTCGGGATCGATCTTCCACGCGGCACCCTCGACCGCCTTGTCGGCCGTCTCACCGATGTCGTCGCCCAAGCCCGGCAGGATCTCGCCGTCGGGCTTGATGTACCGGACCTGATAGATGTTCTGCAGGCTGATCTCTTGAAACAGTCCGCAAGCCTTTTCGAAGTCGCGCGAGGTGTCCACCAGCACGGGCCACGGGACTTTGACCTGTTGGACATAACCCTGCGTCTTGGCGCGCGGGTTGCCCGAGTTCACGGCGATGAAGACGACGGGCTGGCCTTCCATCTTCTTGGACGCCTCGATCAACTCCGGCCAGCGGGCGCGGCACTTGGGGCAGTCTTCCTCGAAGAAGTATAGGACGATCCCCTTCCCCTTCAGTCCGCTGACCGACAGTGGTCCGGAATTGATCCAGGCATTGGGATCGGTCGGGAAGGGCGGGGCCTGATCCGCCCGAACCTCGGCAATCATCCCCAAGCACGCGATCAGCGCCGGCAAC
>JANMLE010001324.1:0-1231 GCA_031372385.1 Planctomycetota bacterium
GCACTGCCTGCCCGCGCATCGCGGAGAAGAAGTCACGGCCGGTGTGATCGACGGGCTTCAGCGATCTCGTGGACCGGATCGGATTGCGGTCGGTCTGGTCTCGCTCGCGGCGGCTGTTTTCCCGCAAGCCGCACGAACCAATCACGCACCTGAAACTGGTCGAACGGATTCGGCTGACGCTGGAAAGCCTGGGCCCGACCTACATCAAATTCGGTCAAGTGATGAGCACCCGGCCCGATCTGGTGCCGCCCGAGATGCTGGCCGAGTTGAAGAAGCTTCAGGAAAGCGTCCCACCTTTCCCGTCGGATGCGGCCGTCGAGCGGTTGGAGGCGGAATTGGGACGGCCGATCGCCGAGTTGTTTGCAATGTTTGACAGAACTCCCCTGGCGGCCGGTTCGTTGGCCCAGGTCCATCGGGCCATGACTTTCGACGGGATGCAGTTGGCCGTGAAGATCCGGCGGCCGGGAGCGGTCCGCAGCGTGGAGCGCGATCTGGCCCTGATGCACGAGATCGCCGTGCTGATCGACCGGCACATCACCGAAGCGCGGGTCTTCGATCCGATCGGACTGGTGAACCACTTCGCGCGATCCATCCGCCGCGAACTGAACTTCGCGCGCGAAGGCCGGACGATGGACGAATTCCGCCGCCTGTTCCGGCAGGATGCCACGCTGTATGTGCCGATCGTCGTCTGGGAGTCCACGACCGATGCCGTGCTGGCGATGGAATACATTGACGGACTGCACGTCGACGAACTGTCGGGGGAAAGCCCGGCCATGCGCCGGGATCAGACCGTGGTCGTCGCCGCCGGTGCCGAAGTCCCCGCCGCCGTTGTCGTGGACCCGGCGCAGGTCGCCGCGAACGGCGCGCGGATCTTCATGAAGATGGCGTTTGAATTCGGCGTCTTTCACGGCGATCCGCATCCTGGCAACCTCCGCATCCGGCGCGACGGAACCATCTGCCTGCTCGACTACGGCATGATCGGGATGCTCGACGAAAAGACCCGCGAGCAACTGATCGACCTGCTGGTGTCGATCAGCCAGCAGAATGTCGACGCGGCCGTCAAGCTGGTGCTGGAGATCGGCGAGCCGTGCCGCGAGATCGATCGTCCGCTGCTGCAGATCGACATGCGCGACTTCATCGCGAACTATTACGGGATTCCCTTGGAGCGGATGAATGTCGGCCGGCTGCTGTCGGACTTCGTGGCCATCCTGTCCAACCACGGCATCCGCTG
>JANMLE010001337.1:0-1211 GCA_031372385.1 Planctomycetota bacterium
ATCCACTTTTGGACGATCGCGATCTGTTCGGGTGTCAGTGGATCGGCGTCCTTGGGCATCGAATGATCGGCGATCATCGTCTGCAGCAGCGAATCGCCCGGCTTGGCTGCCACGACCGACGGACCGTTCTCGCCCCCCTTCATCAGGTTGGCGAAGGTTTCCATGTTGAGCCGACCCTTGGCGGTCCGCGCGTTGTGACAGGCCAGGCAGCGCTGCGAGAAGATCGGAGCGACCTGCTTGGCGAACGACACCAACCGTCCCGCCTGAACCATTGTCGTTTCCACCTCGACCTGCTTGGCGATCGCTTCCTTGGTGAGCGCGGCGTACGCGGTTTCGGCGGTCTGAAGTTCGGGCTGGAACGCCGTGTTGGCCTGTTCGGCGGCGGTGATCTTGGCGGGTTGTTCGGCGATCAGTTTTTTCCCGTTGGCGATCGCCGCTTCGGTCGTCTGCACCGCCTTGGTCGCATCTTCGAGAACCTTCACGGCCGCGGCCAGCTTGTCGGCGGCGGCTTTCGCCTTGTCGGCCTCGGCCTTTTCGGTGTCCTTCCCCTTCGCCTCTTCGGCAACCTTGGCGGCTGCGGCCGATTCCGCTTCGAGCTTGGTCTTCTCGTCGGTGGCCTTCTTGGCGGCCTCCTGCAACTTGGGGAGCTTTCCTTCGCCATCCTTCACGGCGGCTTCGGCCTTGTTCTGCTCGATCTTCAGCGCGGTGATGGCGGTCGCCAGTTCCTTCGCCTTGGCCCGCGCAGCGATGACGGCGGGTTCCCCGGCCACCTGCCGCGACTTGGCCTCGTCCGCGACCTTCTGTTGCTCGGCGATCTTCGGGTCGAGATTCTCCTGAGCGAACACGCCGGTCGCGACAAGACTCAGCATCCAACCGGCAAGGACAAATCGGGCGGGGCACTGCATGGTGCGTTCCTAAGTCACGAGGCGAGACGGCCGAGGGCAGGCAAACGGCAACGGGCGGGACTGCGATCGAGCGAATCACTAGGGCGGGAAATTCTGGCGGGCGGCTCAACGCCGCGATTGGCGGGAATCAGCTTCGCCCGATGCGAGGGTGGTGTCAAGCGATGACATCGCGCCGGATGATTTTGGTCGCAATCACTGGCGACTTTCCTCAACGGGCGACCGTCTTCGTTTAACCCGGAGCCAACGGCGATGGGGTGGGTGCCATCGCTTCCAACCATTCAACCGGGTTCGAAGGCAGCCGTCGCC
>JANMLE010001348.1:0-10566 GCA_031372385.1 Planctomycetota bacterium
CATCCGGGTGCTGGCCGAATTCGCCCGCGAAGGCTGCCCGATCGTCTGCACCGAACCGGCGGCCGTCGTCTGCTTGAAGCACGAGTACCCGATGCTCGTCGATCACCCCGATGTCCAGGTCGTGGCGGATCACGTGGTCGAGGCGGGCGCGTTCCTGTCGGGACTGCGCCGCCAGGGCCAGTTGCGCACCGACTTCGGCGAACTGCCGTTGGTCGCCACGTATCACACGCCGTGTCATCTGAAGTCACTCGGCTCCGCCACGCCGCTGGTCGAGTTGTGCAACATGATTCCGCTGTTCGCGGCTCGCCGCTTTGAGAACGGCTGCTCGGGCCTGGCAGGCACCTTCGGCCTGACGCGCGAACACTTCCAGGAATCGTTGGAGATCGGCCGGCACCTGATCGAACGGATGCGTGCCGACGACCATCAACTCGGCCTGACCGAGTGCAGCAGTTGCCGCCTGCAAATGGAACAGCGCTCCCCGACCCCGACGCTGCACCCGATCAAAATCCTCGCCCTCGCCTACGGCCTGATGCCCGAAATCCACCGCCGCCTTCGGCCCAACACGCGGAAACGAATGACGTCGTGACGAACATTGCCGGGGAATCGGTCCGCAAGGACGCCCGTAGCCGAAGTCGTGAGACTTCGGTCAGAACATTCACTCACACCGCGTCAAGTGATCGTGCTTCAGGACGAAGTGATAGACATTTCGAATATTGAAATCTGCGCGGCCGTTCGGCTCGCCCCGCGCAGCGTGGCGGCTACGTAGCCATCACGCTCCGCGTGATGAGCCGGATGACGGAACGCGCAGCCATTTCCCGTAACACGTATCAATCCACGGTGCCGACAGGCTCCCGAAGTTTTCGCGACAGCCGTTCCAATGCCAGCGCCCGGGTGTCCCCCTCCGCGGAGACGAACGGTGGATCGGTGGCCGTCGCGACGTGTGTCCCTGAGTCCGTTTGTCTGAGCTGCACGGGAACCGACGTTGATCGCTGGTCGGTCACAGCAGTTCCCGCGGCGGTCGGGCCGTCCTGCTCGTACACGCACGGGTCGGGGAAGCGCTCTTCGAGGAACCGGCGCAGGTCGTCGCCGAAACCCTCGTCGTCGAAGTTGAGGAACTTCCGGCCGCGGCATTGCTCGACGATCTCGTCGTACGGGAAGCTCCGTTCATAGAACCCGGCCCGCCAGTTTTCGGTGGCCAGATTGGTGAGCGGCAGGCGGTGGTGTTTCAGGGCGTGGTTCAAGATCGCCGACGGGCCGATCATCCCGTAGAACCGGTCGTCCGTGACGAAGTCTTGGAAGTCGCAGTAGGCGTCGAAGACCCACCGCTTGCGGAGGTAGGTGGGACAGTGGGCCTCGAAGTTGAAGACGGGGTAGCCGAGCCGCTTCAACAACTCGTACGTCCGCCACATCGCCTCCTTATACAGCCCCGTTCCCCGCACGCGAACCTCGTTCATGTCCTCGACGTACCGGTTCCGCTGGACCTCCTCCACCGTCAGCGGTTCGAGCAGCACGTAGTCGTCGCACATCCAGAGATATCCGGACGTCAGGTCGCCGATCAGCGACGACAGAAACAGCATCTTGAACGTGTTGCGGACCGGCACGGGCGACCTGTCCAGCCGCGCCGCATACTCGTGCGGCACATGCTCGACCCGCGCCGTGTCGGACGACAAAAACGCCGGCCGGTCGCCGAAGATCCAGACCTTGCGAATGAACGGCAGATGCTTCGCCAGACTGCGGAGCGAATACCGGATCTCCAAGTCATTCGCCCGGCTGTGGCAGAACAGGTAGAGGGCGTCCATCAGCGGCCTTCCACAATCTTGCGGGTTCGCTGTTCTGAGGCAGAGCGCCATTCACCCACCCCGGCTTTGCGCAGCAGTCAGTTTCGGACGGGATCTCGCGACTTGATGTAGCGGGAGTCGGCGTTGATTGGAAGCATCGCGTCCACCGGGAGTCCCCGATGATGGCGAAGAGCGGCCAGCATGGCGTTTCGTTGTGACGCATGCGCCGTCGGACTTCGCTGCAGTTTCATGCCGATTTCAAACAAATCGTCGGCTGCGGTGATGACGTCGTATTCCGTGAACATCTTCATGTACAACGGCATTCTGACATTCGGATTTGCGCCCCGCGCCAGCAACAATTCGAAAACAGCGTCGTAGCGTTCTACGGGATACACCACGCCTTGGCGGCGCGCCTCATCCGCGTTGATTGCGCTACAAAGACACGCATCGAGTGGAGTGGGGCAAAGAGGCGTCCTGACATTAGGGTCGGCACCATGATCCAGTAGGTACTCGACCATGCGGATCCGCCCGCAGCCTGCAGCAGCCGTCAGTAGGGAGCCCGTCGTGGCATTGCAATAGTGAACCCATTCCGGGTGCGATTCGAGCGTGGCAATGGCGTCGTCTTCCCGACCGCGGAAAATCATCCTCTTCAGTGCATCGAATTCAGCCTGGCGGGGATCGGGTGGCGGTATCGGAGTGGCACCAGGCGGCAAGGCTGGTAACGGTGTCGATATTTGATTCGTCTTCAACGCCTGTCGTCCGACTGGTCCGCGATTCGATCGGGAATCGAGCGGCCATGAACCGCCGCCCGCCGAACTGGGCGACTGCCGCCCCGCCGATCGGTCGCACCCAACAAATGAACTCGACAGCGACGCAAGCAGCACCTTCACCAACACTGTCCCGCAGCATCGCGACAATCTCCGAACTGAGGTACGAGTCAATACGTTCACAGAGCCGAATAGGTCCATGTCTGGCCTCCAACAGTCGCCGGTACGGAGAACGCCACAATGGCGGACGTCACTCGTCCATCCGGGCGCGGTGCCCGAGTTATCTTTCAGTGACTGGGACTGGTGACATCGCGTCGCAGGTAGAGCGCATCGGCGTTGAGTGGGAGCATCGCATCGACGGGGAGTCCGCGATATGCGCGAAGGCTGGCCAACATCGCGTTCCGCTGCACGCCATGCCAATTGCGACTCTGTTGTAACTGGACACCGAAATCGAGAAGGTCATTTCCGGAAGTCAGGCCCCCCTCCGTCATGACATGGCTAAACGTTGATTTTGGAGTGTTGGGGTTGGCACCATGTGCCAGTAGTAATTCAAACGTAATGTCAGCGCGACGTTGCTCGACGTCCAAGCCAGCTTTGCGAAATTGCTCTGCAAATTGCCCGTTCCCGAGACACAATTCCAAGGGGGATTGATTCCAATAGTTCAGCGCATTGGGATTGGCACCGTGATCCAACAGGTACTTCACCATTGGGACTCGCCCCGAAAGGGCCGCGACGGCCACCAGTGGACCTAAATTCGCATTGCAATACCGAATCCACTCTGGATGGGCCTCAAGCAGCGAAAGCACCTCATCATCTTCGGCTTTATAAATCTGGCGGGTGATTTTCCCAAATTCGTCATCACGCGGATCTGGGGAAGGCATCGGTATCCGGCCACGCACGTCGGACAGCATGGCCTTTCGTTGTGCCTCCGCATCAGCCGTATTGTAATTCTCATGAACTCCCGTTTGCGGTCCCCAAGACGAAGGGGAGGGACGTGGTTTCATTGCGGGGACCGCGTTTGCGTGGTTCGAGGACGTACCGTCGCAGCCGATTGCAATGCTGATCGCTGTCACCAGAAACAGAATCGCACGGGAATGCTTCAACATCTTCGCAACTCCCTCGTCACCAAATCACTCCCGAACGTCGTGTACCGGGTTTCCTTTCAAATACAGCGAATTCGCGTTCAGTGGGAGCATGGCGTCGAGGGGAAGGCCCAGGCCTTCGCGTAACCGTGCCACCACGGCGTTTCGATCAATGGAATGATGGAATCGGCATCGCTGAAATTTCTCGCCCACCTCCAACATGGTGTCGGTCGGTTTGATCTCCCCCTGCTCAGTCTGCAATGTGAGGTGGAAGAGATTCGATGTCGCATTCGGATCGGCGCCCCACAAGAGCAACAGCTCCAGAATCTCGTCACTGCAAATCCGGCCCGGCCCGTCGATCTCCAACCGGTTGTAACCGACAGAGCAAATGCAATTCAGGACGGCATTGAATCCCCACATCACACGCTCATTTGGATTCGCGCCACGCTCAAGAAGGAATCTGACGAGTTGAGTCCGTCCCGTCACCACGGCATGCTGGAGCAGCGATCCTTTCGTGCTGTGTTGAAGGCCGATCATTTCCGGGCGGTTCTCTAACAGTTGGATGGCCTCATCGACGGCGACCTCGTCCATCTGTCGCTCCAGTTTTTCAAACTCATCGTCTTTGAGACCCCGCGGCGGGACGACTTCCGCTGGCGGCGGGATTCCGACGCTTGTCGCGGTCGGGATCCCGAGTTGGTTGTTCGAAAAACCGCGTGGGGCAGGACGTAGCGGTGCGGCAACGCTTTGCGGACCGGGTTTGCATCCCGCGATTGTCAGGATTGTCAGCAGCAGCATGAGTGACGGAAAACGCATCGTCGATACTCCAATTAATGACCATCGACTAAGACAGTGACTGGCCCGAACGTGGCCGCTCCTTGAGTGTCAAACAGCCCCCCAGATGGTTTCGAAACCGGAAACGTTCCATTGTACGGAGCAAAATACGCAAGTCCGGTCAGGGTAGTGCTGGTCGTGTATCTGCCATTTGCATTCAGGGTCGCGGTCACAAAAAACGAATAAGTCGCCACACCGGCGCCAGCGGCATCTGTGACCGTGATCGTACAGGGGGAACTGATGGTGTAGATCGTCTTCGTAGGATCGAGAGTCGCAGTGGCTGCCAACGGGGTCATCGTCGTGTTCCAGTTCGGATGATTGGGAATCGCTCCGAATCCCGATGCTGTCGTTAATGCGCCCGATCCGTCAATGAACACTACGCTGTTGCCAATCCCAAGGGTTTGTGCCGCGAAGTAGTACGTCACGGACGAGATTTGATTTGTCAAGCCCGTAAATGTGTTGTTGTTCCAGAAGGTGTTTTCCTTCTGGAACATCTGTACGTTTGTGGAAGCAATCACATTGGAGCCGGGTACGAGACAGAAGTTGATGATTGTTGTCGCAGTGCCACCGAAGCCGTCGCTCGCAGTCAACGTGCAGGCCGTGCCAGCTCCCACTGCGGCACGGAATGCGACTTCGTCGACCACGTGGATTTCACCCCCGAGAGAATCTGGGTAACGAATCTCAATGCCTGGGAACGAAGAAAGCGTGTACGACAAGACGTCATGATCCAGATCACTCGCAGTGGGGAGCAATAACGGTTTCACAAGGCTGACATCAACCAGATAACTCGACTTCGAAAACGTCGGCGGATAGTTGGTGTTCGTCACGTTGAAGGTATATGCGTGCCAGTTGCTGGTGAGCTGCAGAGCATCGTTGCCATCGAGTTCAACCGCACGAACCCATACCGTGTGCTCCCCCGCAGTGATGCGTTCGAGGAGGACACCAAATGCACCACGGGCTGCACGCGTCTCATAATCAGAACTGCCATCGCCGTCGATGTCCACTTCAACGGAGTAGAGATTGGGTGTTTCCTCATCGTCGGTGACAACGCCATTGACAAACCCCTTGTAGAAAATCTGCCCCGCCACCCGATCGTGCCCCGAGGCTTGGACGAATGTGAGGCTCCCGACATCAGGAGGCGTGACGTTTGTGATATCCGTGATGGTGATTTCCACATCAGCCTCGGTTGTGCCACCGTTGGTGTCTTCAGCCAACACGACAAAGGTGAAAACCGGCGAGCCACCCAATGCAGTGAGTTGCTCATAGTCGAGACCGTAATTGCAGATGATCTGGCCGGTGATCTCGTCATACGAGAACGCTGAAGACGTGTCTCCGATGATCGAGATTCGCTGCACCCGGTCGCCCGGATCGTTGTCGTGCGCCGTGACCGTCAGCACTGCCCCCGTCTTGTTCTCGTCCCAATTCTGGGTGATCTTCGGACGCTGTCCCGGAACATTCGTCGCCGGTGGGTCGAAGACAGGCGGCGTGTTGACGGCGTTGACGTTGACTGCGGTCCAATCGCCGTACAACGTCGCGCCGTTCGAGTCGTATTCGACCGCGCGGGCCAGGACGGTGATCGTTCCGACGGGCACGCTGAGCCAGGTCGAGAAGTCCGCGTTCGGGCCGGACGCCCAGGCCGTGCCGTTGATGGTTTCGATGCCGTCGCCGGGGTTGTGGTCGAACTGCAGGGAGTAGCTCGACATGGTGCTGCCGTCGTCCAACCGTCCCGTCAGCGTCCCGCTGCCGGTTCCATACGCGAGTGACGTGAGCGTGAAGTTCAGATTCGACAGATTCGGCGGCGTGTTGGGGGCAGTGACGTTGAGGGAGACGGTGATGTCGGAACTGACCGCACCGAGCGGATCGACGGCGCTGACCGGATCGGCAAAGTGAAAGGTGAACCCGTCCGCCCCCACGTAGTCCGTCGCCGGTGTGTATTGGAAGGTGCCGTTGTTCTGGAGACTCAGCGTGCCGTGCGCGACGTTGCTGGTGACGGACGTCGTCACCGTGTCGCCGTCCATGTCGTAGGCGTAGGCTACCGGCATCGCGACATTTAGTGCCTGATTGCCGACGACGGAAAACGACGTGTTGCCGGCATAGGCATACGGCGCGTGGTTACCGACGTGGATCGTAAACGTTAATTCGTTGCTAACGGCCTGGTGCGAATCGGTGTACTGGATGGAGAACGTGTCATCGCCGACAAACAGGGCCTCTGGCGTGTAGCGGAATGTCCCGTCAGGGTGCAAGTCGAGCGTCCCGTGCTGAACACCATGCGTGATGGCCCGCGTGACCGGGTCCAAGTCGTAGACCCAGGCAATCGGGTAATTCACATCCAGGTTGCGGTCGTGAGTGACATCAAAGTCTGATACTGAAGCGTAAACTGACGGGGCGGTGTTGCCCCCGCTGCTTCCGCCTGTACTTCCGCCTGTACTTCCCCCGGTACTTCCCCCGGTACTGCCCCCAGTACTTCCCCCGGAACTGCCGCCGGTGTTGCCACCTGTGGTGCCACCTGTGCTGCCGCCCAGGCTGCCGACGTTGAGCGTGACGCTGGCGGTCGCACCGCCGATGCTTGCCGCGTAGACGAATGAGTCACTGCGGGCGAAGCCCGTGTCTGGGGTGTAGGCGAATGTCCCATCCGGGTTAAGCGACAGCGTGCCGCGCGACGGACCGGTGACTGGCGACGCCGTCAGGCTGCTGCCGGAGACGATCGTTGCGGTCGAAGATTCGGTGCCGTAGTCGTTCTGGAGCACCCCGCTGCTGGCACTATTGACGGTCAGCGTTTGATCGAGAGTCACGGCGAACGAGTCGGCGTTGGCCAAGACCGCACTCATCAAGCGGCGATCCTCCAGCAATGGACCATCGCTGACACGTGGGAAACGTTGCTCCCGCGAACGCGCGGTCGCGAGCCTCGCCTCGCTGCACCACGTCGTTTCGCCATTTTGCATAAGTCAGACCACAACCGGCCGAGCCAATTCGCCAAGATCATGAATCGGGTTCCCTGAAGAGTGGAGCACTGTGGGGAGAAATAAAAATGGTGTCGTGAAGCTTGTCGATCATCGCGATGAAACGTCCGCCGCGCCAGATTCACGCGGGCTGCTTCACACCGAAACGGCAAAGCGGCGGTATGCTAGCAAGTGGCCGTTAAGAAAGGTAAGTCGTTTTTTCCCGCCCATTGAATTACAGAGGGCTCAGGCCACCTCGGTCCGGAAGGGCATGGTTCCTTGTTTTCGCACGACGAAGAATCGCGGGGGCGAGTTGCGTTCCAGTACCAGGAATGGTTCACGAACTTCGAACTCAACCGGGGAGAGTTCGTTCAAGTACCGCTCCACCACAGCGGCCTCGTCCGCGCCGCCGCGGTGTCCGGGGTAGGCCAGGATGGTCATGATGCCACCGGGAGCAAGGAGCGTCAGGCCATCCCGGATCGCGGTGATTGTCGATGCGGTCTGCGTGGTCAAACGCTTGTCTCCGCCCGGCAAGTATCCGAGGTTCAGCATCACGGCCGTCACCGTTCCGGGACGCACGTTTGGTAACGCCGAGGGCATCTCGGCGTGGCTTCGTTGCAGCAGGATGACGTTGTTCAAGTTGGCTGCGGCGAGTCGCACGGCAGTTGCCGCCAATGCCGCTGGTTGGATGTCGAAGCTGTACACGGTCCCGGTCGGGCCGACGCATTCGGCCAGAAACTGCGTGTCGTGGCCGTTGCCGGCGGTGGCGTCGATCGCGATGTCGCCCGGTTGCAGGACCGCTCGTACGAGCGTGTGGGCCAGTTCCGTGAGTGGCGTCATCGTGGAATGTCCCTGTGGATGTTTGGCGCGACGTCGTCAACGTTTTCGCAGACTCACTCGCTCACGCTTCGGGTTGGTGTTGTGGCCGCGCTGATGTCTCGGGTTGGAGTGCGTTCGTAGTGATGGAGGTCGACCGCCGGGTCAAGTGGGGTCGCTTCGGTGAGGAACCCCGCGAGGTGATCGGCCAGCCACGGGGCCTGCAGCGCGCCTTTGGAGCCGAGTCCGTTGAAGCAGCCGAGTTGCCGATGCTGCGGGTGCCGTCCCACGACCGGATACTGGTGCCGCAGGATTGGGCGGACGGCGGCATCGTGTCCGATCACTTCAAACGGCAACCGCAGGAACTCGCGCAGCCGGGAACAGATCTCGTCGCGGCCTTTCTCCGTCGGCATGGAATCCAACTCGTTCCATTCGTACGTGGCCCCCGCGCGGAACAGGCTGTTGCCGAGTGGCATGAGCCAGACGCCGCGGCTCACGATCCGCTCTTCGGTCAATCCCGCAATTCGCAGCGTGAGGATCTCGCCCTTGGCGGGTTTGAAACGGACGTGCTGAAACCACGGGTTGTCCGTGGCGTCGATGCCCTGACAGAAGATCAGCCGCTGCGCGACAACACCGAGCCGCGGCAGCCAAACCCCGGATGTGGTCAACTCGATGTCTCGTTCGAGATCCAAGTCGGCTGCGACGAACTGCTGATCGCGCACGAGCCGCTGCCGCGAAGCCTCCAGGAACGCCGCGACATTCAGTCGTCCTCCCTCAATCATTTCGAAGCCGCCGAGGCGATCGTCAAACCAGCCGCGGTTGACGAGCGGCTGTGGCTGAGTCATCAGGCTCGCGAACTCGGAAGCCAAACGCAGGGCGAGGAATTCTTGTTCGCTCTCATTGGCGAGCAGGCGGACCACGTTTCTTGGCTGGAAGAAGCCGGTTGCTGTTTCGCATTCGACCCGGCGATAGAAGGCTGTGGCCGCAGCCCAGAACTGATCCCAACGCCAACTCTTGACCAGTCGCTGACCGGTGATGGGAGTCATCAGCCCGGCGGCAATCTTGGATGATGTGCCGGGCAAATCCCGATCGATCACCAGCACACGTTGGCCACTCCAACGCAGGGACCACGCCAGTGTGCTTCCCGCCAGCCCCTGTCCGAGAATGATCGCGTCGTACTCGGGCTGGGTCATGGCGTTCGTTTGTGGCGAGTGCTTCATCTGCCTACAGAACTGGGGTGACGTTACTGTAGTTCGGTCGTTCCGCCGACCGGATGTCCCGTCGACGGAGCGACGGGACTACAGTAGTTGCTCAGTGTCGCAGCAGGAACTCGTTGGAGATCAACAGCGCGTGTTGTAGGTCGTGGAAACCGGCGGCGCGTTCGCTGGAGCTGGCGAGATACTTGCGGACCAGTTCCCGTTCGGCGGTGGTCGGGCGGCGGCTGAGTGTCGACAGGTAGACCAGTTCGACGAGCTCATCATCGGGCTTGTTCGCCGACAGCCATTTGCCGAGATGGCTTTCGCCCGACTTGATCCCGTCGACGATGTCGCGGTTGTTCATCAGGTGGATGACTTGGCTGAGCGACGGATCGTCCTCACGGGCGCATTCGCAGGTGACATCGCGGACTGGTCGCGAGAAGGCTTTCAGGAAGGGATGCTCGATCGCCCCCTCGGACAATTCGATGGCTCGCGTTCCGCGCGGATGGCCGGGAAATTCCTGGGGGATGCCGGTGACCGTCGTGATCGCGTCGAGTAGTTGTTCGGCACTCAGCATGCGGATCGAATGGTTCGTGAAATACGGGGCGGGACTGGCGGCGAACGGGGATTGCTTGGCGACCGGTTTCGAACTGAGTTGATACGTGCTGGAGTTCAGCACCAGACGCAGCACCGGCTTGATCCGGTAGCCGCTCTTAATGAACTCGGCGGCGAGTTCGTCGAGCAGTTCCGGGGTGGAGGGAGGGTTCGTGTCGCGGAAGTCGTCGACCGGCTCGACGATGCCCCGGCCGAACAAGTGATACCAGACGCGGTTCACGGTCGACTTGGCGAAGTACGGGTTGTCCGGCCGCGTCAACCAGGCGACAAGCTTCTCGCGCCGGTCATCATCCGGCCCCAATTCGCCCGCGGGTTCACCGAAGGCGATGGGCAACACGTTGATGTTCTTGGTCGGATGACGGACATCACCCCCCCGATCGAGATAGACGATCTCGTCGTCGACCATGAACTGCTTTCCCTTGAATTTCACGCGGGCGAAGTAGGCGGCGAGTCCGTAGTAGTCGTCCTGTGTGATCGCCTCGAACGGATGATTGTGACACTTCGCACAGCCGATGCGGACACCGAGAAACAACTGCGCCATC
>JANMLE010001364.1:0-1255 GCA_031372385.1 Planctomycetota bacterium
GTTGGTCAGCAGATGACGACGCGATCGTCCTTTGTCCGTGTTGAACTTGCCGTGAAATGAGCATGCCGTGTGGTCTTTAACCGGTGCGAAGCGGGCGATCATTGTCGCCGGCTGCCTGGCTGCCGCCTATACCCAACTGACCACGTCTCCCGCCACGATCCGCTACGCGCGGTCGATCGGGGCCAACGAATTGCACATCGGAATCCTGGGCGCGTTGCCCACGCTGATGCTGTTTATGCAGTTCGTCTCCGGAGTGGTTGTGAACCACCTGCGGTATCGCCGCCGACTCTGGTTCTGGTCCGCGGTGACTCACCGGCTGATGCTATTGCCAACGGCATTGGGGCCGTGGCTGTGTCCCGGCATGTCATCCGAATTCTGGGTCATCACGCTGCTCATGACGACGGCGCTGAACCAGGCGCTGCTGCATTTCAGTTCGCCGCTGTGGCTCAGTTGGATGGGAGACTACCTGCCGCACGAGGGACTCAGCCGTTATTGGGGCAGCCGGCAGTTCTGGATGCAGATCACCGCCGCCGCATCGCTGGCCGCCGCCGCGTTTCTGGTGCTGAAGAGTGACCTCGGGATCGAAGCGGCCTACTCCGTGTTGACGTGCCTCGGCACACTGTGCGGGGTTCTCGACCTGCTGCTGTTTCATCGCATCGTCGAACCCCCTGTGACGCGCGTTCCCAGTCCGAAGCTGCGGCAGGTCTTCGGCGCGCCGTTCCGCAACAAGGACTTTCGCCGCTACATCCGCTTCATGTGCTATTGGAACTTCGCGGCGATGGCCGGGGCGCCGTTCATCAGCCTGTATCTGATGGAAGAGGTCGGGATGGACCTGTTCCGCGTGCTGCTGCTCTGGACGATCTCGTGGGTCGGCGGTGCGATGTTCTCGCGCATGCTGGGCCGCTGGGCCGATCACTACGGCACGCGCCCGGTGCTGGTGATCTGCGTGGCTTCGAAATCGGCAAACATGCTCGCGCTGTTGCTGACGCCGCACAATCCCGACACCGCGTTCTGGATCCTCGCGCCGTTCTTCATGCTCGACGCGGCTCAGAACGCGGGCATCCTGATCGCCAACAACGGCTTCATGATCAAGAATTCGCCGAGTGAAAACCGAACCATGTACATCGCCGCGACACAGGCATTGGCGGGAATCGTCGGCGGCCTGACCTCCATCGGTGCCGGCTGGATCATGACACGGCTGTCGGGCCAATCCTGGCAGATCGCCGGCTGGACGTTCGGCAACTTCCAAGTGATG
>JANMLE010000403.1:0-5415 GCA_031372385.1 Planctomycetota bacterium
ACCACGCAGGCTGAGCTTGAATCCCTTGCGTCCCTGTTGGGCTCCGTGACACGTCCCCGCGTTGCAACCGACCTTCGCCAGCATCGGTTCCACATCACGGATGAAATCGGTCGGAGCCGGCGTCACGTCTTTCACTTCGACCGGCACCTTGACCGTGTGGCCAGCGGCGGTGACAACCAGCTCAGTTACTCCGACCGCAACGGGGACGGCGTATCCCTCCTTGTCGACGGAGATCTGCGGACCGCCCGCCGTGCGTGTCGCGACATCCGACAGGTCGACGGTCTTGCCATCGGACGTCTGCCCGAAGACGAGCACGCTGCGTGCGTCGCGCACGCTGCCCAGCACCAGCCGGTCGGGAGTCGTCTGAATCTTGACGATGGCCGGTGCCTCCTGCGCCACCGCAACGGAAGTGGCGACCAACAGCAGGCCGAAACTGAATCGGAAACAAATGACTGGAGAATGCATGAATGCTTCCTTGGAATTGATCGCTCGCTCTGATCTCAGTTCGCTGTGATCCGTGGGGGGTAATTGTTTTGTAGCTGAATTCGCAAGAATTCAGACTGAGGAATCTGAATCGAAATCGACTGAATTCTTGCGAATTCAGCTACCTTCACCTACCCGCAGCGTCAGCGAGGCACGATTCCAATCGGGGACTCCGGACGGCCTCGCTCACGCTTCGGGTTGGTGTTGATACCGCTGCTCACTCTGAACTCAATTCGCTTCCGGAACTCAGTTCGCTCCCGCCACCGCGGGTGTGATTGTCACCGGGACGAATTCCTTGACGAGTGCACCCGTCTCGGCGTCAAACAATCGGACCACTCCATCCAGGCCGCCGGTGGCGACCAGTTTGCCGTCGGGACGAAACGCCACGGCGAAGACTCCGGAGTTGTGTCCCTTCAGTTCGTGCAGCGGTTGCTCGGTGTCGGTCTTGTAGATCCGGGCGGCACCGCTGGTGGCGTTGCTGCTCCCGACGACGAACTTGGAACCGTCGGCGTTGAACTCCAGCGACACGATCCGTCCCGTCAGTTTGGTATAGCTCCGCAACCGGTTGAAATCGTCGCCGATCTGGCGGGGCTGCGTCCGGAAGATCTTGTAGAGCTTCGGCTCGCCATCCGCGCCGCCGATCAGCAACTGTTCCTCTTTCGGATGCCGCTGGACGGCCATCAGTCCGCCCTTCAGCGCGCCGGGTGTGATGCTGGTGATGTTGTCGATGAACTGCGACGTTTTCAGTTCGGTCAGCTTCATCGACATGTCGCGGCTGACACTGATCACGTGGTCGTTCTTCAGCGAGAACGCCGTTCCATAGACTAAGTCCGAGTGAGCGTCCATCGCCATGACCTGCTTGCCGTCGGCAACCTGGATCGCGCGCACGCGGTTGTCGAACGTGCCGAACGACAGCAGCGTGCCGTCGTCGTTGAAGCAGGCGCCGTACAGCGTGTCGATGCCGACCGTGTCGGACCGGATCAACTCTTTCTTGGCGACATCCCAGAACTGGATTTCACCGAACAAAGAAGGAGCACCGGCGGCGACGGCGAGTTTCTTCCCGTCGGGTGAGAACCGGATCGCATTGATGCGGGGTGAGCGTCCGACCAGCCGGCCGACCGGCTCGCTGCCATCCGCTTTGTGCAGCAGGATCTCGTGATAGCCGGAAACCGCGAGCAATGTACTGTCCGGTGAAAACGCCAGCGCGGTGATGACGGGAGCCGCGGTGTAGATCGGTGGCTTGGTTGTCGAGACATCGTCCTTCGCGGCCGCGGGCGTGTCATCGGTGCCACCCTGGGCGATCCAGTTTCTGATCGTCTCGACCTGCTTCTTCGACAGCGGTTCGGCGTTGAGCGGCATCTCGGGCTTCTCACCCGAGATGTACTGCACGATCCGGCTTTCTTCGGGCTTTCCGGCGACAAAGCTGGGACCGTTCTCTCCCCCCTTCTGAAACAGATCGAACGAGATCAACTGCAGCTTGCCGCTCTGCTTGGCCGGTTGATGGCATCCGGAGCAGTGTCGCTGCAGGATCGGACGGACATTCCGGTAATAACTGACCCGATCGGCACTCGGCTTGGCCTCGTCCGCCGCGAAGGCCACTCGCGGGGTCGGCGCGGCCAACAAGAACAGTACGGCAAGCAGTCGAAGATTCATCATGCGGAATCCAATGAGGCGGGTCGGCATGGCGGGAAAGTCGGGCGAGGCCGATCGCGGCCAATTGGCAGTGCGATCAGCGGGTCAAAGATAACTCGCAAGTCCCCGCCCCGTAAAGCAGCAAGTCAAAAGTCGTTGGACTTAGTTCGCAGATTCACTTCTTGGTTGCTGCGGCAATTCGCGCAGCGGCCAAGTCGCGCGGGTGCGGTTTCACGGCCGCACCGGGAAGCGACGTCAGCACGACACAGATTGTCTCGGTGGCCGGGTCGGCCCAGGCGAGAGTTCCCGTCGATCCGGTGTGGCCAAACGTCTTGTCGGAGCAGCCGGGACTCCCCGCCGCCGCGCTAACGTTGAGCCCCAATCCGCGCGGCGTCAGTCCCGCCGCGTTGTGGTTGGCAATCATCAGTTTCGCCGTCTCCGGCTTGACCGCCTTTCCCTGCGGTGTGAGGAATTCCGCAAGGAACCGGCCGACATCCCCCGCCGAGGCATGCGCGCCGCCCCACGGTGCGCCGAGCTTCCGCCAATAGGGACTGTTCCAATCCCAATCCTTGGCCGTGGGATCACCCGCTCCCGATTCCGGGGCCGCGTGTTCGGTCTGGCACGGAACCATGTCGTCGAGCGTGAACCGCCCGAGTCCCAACGCCGAGTGCTTCATCCCGAGCGGTTGAAAGACCGCGCGGTCGACCTGTTCCAAGTTGCCCACTCCGCTGATCACGTGCGCCACCTGCAACGACAGCAGGATCGCCATGCTGGAGTACTGGTACTTCGAACCCGGAGCAAAGCCGAGCGGAGTGCGGATCGCGTGCTCCACGAACTCGGGCAACCCGGCGTGACTCTTCCGCAGCGCGTTGTTCTCCGGCAACTGGTCCGGCAGGCCGGAGACGTGCGTCAACAGTTGACGCAGGGTCACATCGTCCCGGTTCCCGCCCGTGAATTGCGGGAGGAACTTCTTCACTCGATCGTCGAGTTTGAATTCCCCACGATCGAACAGACTCATCAGCGCCGTCACGCAGATCGGTTTGGTGATCGACCCGAGCAGAAACATCGCCTCGTCCGACTTCGCGTTGCCGAAGCGGCGGGTGAACGTTGTCGCCCGCTGCGTCACATGCAACACCGCCGACGAGACCTTCCCGCTGGCGGTGGCCGCCGACAGGATCTCGGCCGCCTCGTCCAACCGGTCCTGCTTCAACGCCGCCAGCAACGGCGTGCCGACGGCGGCGGCCAATCCACATTGAAGAAAGGTGCGTCGTTTCATGGGAGCACCCAAGTGAGAGACTTTTCAAGACGGGACACGAACGTGCGGAACAACCCGGTTCGACGGAGGCTTTTCCAAGGGGCGTCCATTAAGGCATCGTGGAGGAAATTCGGCAACGGAGCCCGCCCACGCGGATGTGGTACGCGTCGTCGTTACTTGGTGGTTCTCTTCCGGTCCCCTCTCCCCCGTCTTCGGGGGGGAGGGTTAGGGTGAGGGGGCCAAGCGGTCGAGAGACGTTGAATTTGTCGAACAAACGCCACCGGAGTCGTTCATCATCAGTCCAGCGAGCAGAGCCACGGAAGCGAATCCCCCTCACCCTATCCCTCTCCCCCCGAAGACGGGCGGGAGAGGGGACAAGAAATGGCGACCACCCATCAGTGACTACACCCGGTCGTTGTACTCGCGTGGGCATCAGTTGCCGCGCCCTGCCGACCACAGTACAACCATTGAGGATGTCATCGCCGGTTCAGGCAGATTTCGTCGCGGAACACTCGCCGACCGCCATCAACAGACCATGCCGACAGGCCGCGTGACAAACGCCCAATGCTCCCGTAGCTCAGTTGGATAGAGCGACGGTTTCCTAAACCGTAGGTCGCAGGTTCGACTCCTGCCGGGGGTACTGATTCCGTTCAAACCCCCCTTGTTTTGCAGGGCTGCCCAGCGAAACAAGGGGGTTCTCGTTTTCCGCTTCCGACCGTTGCGGGGCGTTTCCGCGGGTTGTCGGCCAAACGCAGCAAGTCTGTGTCGCGAATCAGGGACGCCAGTCCGTGTTCAGCCAAAACGCGGAGGCCAGGTGCAGCGGGCAGTAGTCATACAGCCGACGATGCCACCCGGACGAGACTTGAAACAACTCGTGAGCATCCTCCAGCGAGTTTCGCACGATGATGGCCAGACAAGTCTCACCGGCAATTTCCGGGTCTTCCTCAGTCGCGACTTCCAGCCGGGCGTCGGGAAACACCAGCCGAGTCATTCCCAACACCTTGGGAAGATAGACCGCGACCCCCAGCTTGCCCGCGCCTCTCGGCGAAGCGAAGTCGCGGTCGAGATCATCGACCAGTCACGGCTTTCCCGCTTGGGCGGAAGTTTCCTCCATTCGCTCGTCAATGGCCTGCTTCAAGATCTGGAAGTCTTTGGCTTCGAGCTGAGCTTGGTTGAGGCAGTTCATGGAGAAGATGTGACTCAACGCAGCATCACAATTCTGTGCAATTCGGGCGGGGTGGCCCGGCTCTACGTGATCATCACGAGCGGTTGTGCCACTGTTTCGGAGTCCTCGGAGAAACAGTGCCTCTGCGCGTTTGACTCATGCACAATGCGGCTTCTCTGAGGCTGCGGCAACGAAGAGAAACGGTGATGAGTTTGTGTCGTCCGAGTGAACTGGAATCGCCGGATGCACTGGCGAGGGGGCTTCGCTCGCCAGTGTTCTTCGATTTCACTGGCGGCTCAAAGGCAGCCGCCAGTGGCATCCAGATTCTTGGACGTCGCTTGATCCGGTCGGATTGTGACGGTGATCCGGCGGCTATTTCTTGCGGATGAGCTTCATCGTGCCGCACATTTCTTTTGCGGGTTGGCCGTCCTCCCAGCCTTCTCCCTCAATCTCAATGTGGTCGGCATCGACGATGGTGAGCGTGGCTCCGTGCATGTGTTTGTCTTTCTTCGGGTCCAGATTGGAGCCGCCTGCGAAGACGAAGCGGCGGGGTGGCTGGGGTCGGGCGCTTCGCTCGCCCCCGCACCGCGTTCGCGTACTTTTTCTCGCGGCCGGAGAATTGGCGGGTGGCTTCACGGCCCTCGCCCAGAAACTGCAACGTCGGCTTGATAGCACCGACATCTCAACCGCAATCCGGGCGGCTTCGCTGCTGGGAATTATCCTTCTGTCTTGCAGTGCGACACAACGACGTAAAAGTTGAGTTTGCGACGGTCGGCGGGTGCGGTGGCTCCGGCTGCGGGTATTGACTGGATGGCCCGGCATGGTCCGGCTGCTTATGCTGCCGAGTTTTCCCGCTCAAGACGATCGTCCGTCGCAAAGA
>JANMLE010001381.1:0-2039 GCA_031372385.1 Planctomycetota bacterium
TGCCACCGAGATACGTTTCGCTGACGGTGATGTTGCGGACTTCGTCGACCGGGCAAGTCAACAGGTCCGTCTTCAGCACGACGAAGTCGGCCAGCTTGCCGACTTCCAGCGAACCCTTTTCCTTCTCTTCGAACGTCAGGAATGCGTTGTTGATCGTGTACAGCCGCAGGGCCTGTTCGCGCGAGATCGCCTGTTCCGGATGCAGCGGCTGGTCGGTGCGGCGGGGTTGGCGGGTGAGGGCGATCCACATGCCGAGGAACGGGTTGTATGGGTTCACTGAACGAAGACTGCCGATCCGCTGCATGTGGTCCGAACCGCCTCCCACGATCACTCCGTGTTCGAAGAGGGTCTTGTACGGTTGGAAGTACGCCAGCCGTTCGTCACCGAACTGTTTTCGCAACGTGGCTCCGTCGAGCCACAGCCACGCCGGTTGCAGGTCGGCCACCACGCCCAACTGCTGCATCTGCTGGATGGCTTCGAGGCTCATGAAGTTGCAATGCGTGATGCACGGCCGGAACGGGCGGACGGGGAGTTCCTTATTGATCTCGGCATAGGCTTCGATCAGGGCGTGGACGGCCGCGTCGCCGACCGAGTGCGCCGTGAATTGCAGGTCGCGCTGCAGCGCGAAGCGGGCCATGTGGACCAGATCCTCCTGCGGAATGAACCGCAGCCCGCGGTACTCGGGATCGGTGATCGAATAGATCTCACTCTTGCCCCACGGCTGGCGCATGAAGGCGCTGCCGGTCAGCATGCCGCCGTCGAGAAACACCTTGATCCCCCGCAGCCAGAGCCGGTTGTCGTACTTGTGCAACGGATGGTCGGCCGCCTTCTGGATGCCCGCCTCCACCTCTTTGCGGCTGCCGCTGCCGTTTACGCTGTAGGACAGGAACACGCGGCACGACAACTCGCCACGATCTCGCAGTTGCGAGTACGCCGTGACCGCATCGTCGCCGGCGGAGCGGTCCGCGATGCTGGTGAGACCGACCGAGTTGTAGTCGGCGAACAACTGCTTCAGCCGCTGCATGCGGTCTTCGAGCGACGCCGACTTCTCATTCGATTTCGATTTCACGAAGCGCGAGGCGTTGCGCAGGATTCCCGTCAGTTCGCCGGTGGCGGGATCCTTCTCGATCTGTCCCGACTTGCCGTCGGTGATCTTGAAGTCGCGGTCAATGCCGCTCAGTTCCAAGGCCAGCGAATTGCAGACGCAGTCGGGGCCGGTGCTGAACATCACCGGGTTCTTCGGAGCCACCGCGTCGAGTTCCTTGCGCGTCGGATACCGCTGGTCGCGCAGGCGGGTGATGAACACCTGCCGGACAACGATCCACTCACCGTCGGCCAACAGTTCCGCCCGGCTGCCGATGTACTTCAGCACATCGGCCACGGTGTCCATCTCGGGAATCGGATGATCGTATTCGTAGAGCGCCGCTCCGGTCGCATGCACGTGGGAATCGCACAGTCCGGGGATGACGGTGCGGCCCTTCAGGTCGACGAGTGTCGTCTCACGGCCGGCAAGTTTCAGAACGTCGTCGTTCTTGCCCACGGCGAGGATGCGATCCCCGCGCACGGCCAAGGCTTCGACCACCGAGAACTTGTCATCGACGGTGGCAATCTTTCCGTGATGCACGATCAAATCCGGCGGCTGGGCGGCCAAGTGTGAGACCGGCGTCCCCAGCAGACAGGCCGCCACAATCGACCAGATCACCATGCGCATGACAGACCCCGCGGCTGGATGAGAGGACTCGGTTGAACAACTTGAGACATCGTCCGCATTGATCGCCCACGGGGAGCGCCTCGGCGCGGCGGTGAACATTGGACGGCCAACGCCGCGCGATCTCAAGCGTGCCCGCAGGTTCTCGCTCGCGGCCCAGAGAGACAAACCTCAGCGAGCGGCCATCGAGAACCGCGGATCACGCGGATCAAAGTCTTGACGTTTCCGACAGAAGTGGGGAGCCGGGGGGGGGGAGGCCCCCGAGACATGGTGTTTGATGTTTGTATTGGGGGGGGGTAACCCGCCCGGCGACGCCAAGTGGGAGATTTTT
>JANMLE010001386.1:0-2340 GCA_031372385.1 Planctomycetota bacterium
AAGCCCAGTCCCAACTGGAAAGAATCAAGACGGACTTCCCCGACTCGGACCTCGCCCAGAGAGCCCAGGAACTGCTCGACACACCGCAAGTCGCGCCGAAGTGACGCGGAACGATCGGTGTTTCAAACGTACTTCATCGGTGTCAGGAAAATTGATCAGATGACTCAGGAACAACGCCAAGATCCGCTGCACGGGGTGACGCTCGCGATGATGCTGGAACGGCTCGTAGCGCACTTCGGTTGGGACGAGATGGGCCGCATCATTCCGATCCGCTGCTTCACGTACGACCCCAGCATCAAGTCGAGCCTGACATTCCTCCGCAAGACACCGTGGGCGCGGGCAAAGGTCGAGACGCTGTATCTCGACTGCCTGGATGAGATCGCCCCGCAACAGTCCGCTGAGGAATGAGCGGCGCGCGGGCCACGTGTGCAACAAAAGCCTTTCATGGGGCGGTGCCTCGTTGACTTCCGAGAGTTCGCCCGGACTTCATCGGTGTTCATCTTTCTGCCTCTCTCTTTCTGTCTCCCTCCCTTGCCGGGGGTGGAAGAAGGAGTCAGAAAGAGAGAGGCAGAAAGATCATGAGTCTCGTCGAACGAGCCGATTCGCGTTCCCCTGCGCCGCGTGCAATTCGGGGTTTTGTCCGTCAGAATGTGCCGCCGAAAGATCCGTTGGATTTCCCATTCATTCGCCGAAGGAAATATGCCATGAAACGCCGGTGGCTGGTTGCTGGATTGATCGCAGTGGTTGTGGGACTGGCGTTCCGGGGAACGCGGTCCGAACGAGTGACTGCTGGAGAACAGGCCGTGAAAACAGAATCGACTCCGCTCATCCTGCACGCCCGGTTCCCCGTCGCCGTGAAGCAGAGCGACGGCTCCACGAAGGGCGGGACGGTCGAAAGGGAGGTCGAGTGGGAACCGACGAAGACCGCGCTGATCATCTGTGACATGTGGGACAACCACTGGTGCCAGGGGGCCGCCAAGCGCGTCGAGGAACTGGCCGGGCCGATGAACAAGGTGGTCGTCGCCGCCCGGAAGCGCGGGGTGTTCATCATCCACGCCCCCAGCACCACGGTCGATTTCTACAAGGAGACGCCGCAGCGGAAGCGGGCTCAGGCGGCCAAGTTCGTCAAGACTCCCGCGCCGCTGTCGACCGTCGAACGCTGGGGCACTGCGTGGTGCTATCCCGATCCGGAACGCGAATCGGAACTCCCGATCGACGACACCGACATGGGCTGCGACTGCGCCACGAAGTGCGAAATCGTTCCCCCGTGGACCCGCCAGATCAAGACGATCGACATCGCCGACGAGGACGCGATCACCGACAACGGGCAGGAAACGTTCAACCTGCTCGCCGAGCGGGGGATCGACCACGTGATCATCATGGGCGTCCACCTGAACATGTGCGTCCTCGGCCGCCCGTTCGCGATCCGGCAGTTGATCGCCCAGGGCAAGAAGGTGCTGCTGGTCCGCGACATGACCGACACGATGTACTGCTCGAAGATGAAGCCGTTCGTCAGCCACTTCGAGGGCACCGACCTGGTCGTCTCGCACGTGGAACAGAACTGGTGCCCGACAATCACCAGCACCGACTTCGTGGGCGGCAAGCCGTTTCACTTCGCGGAAGACAAACGCCCGCAGAAGTAATCGGAAGTTTGCCACTTCGTTTAACCCGGAGCCAACGGCGACAGGGATGAGTCTCCACGCGTTCCATCGCCACCGGACCTCGCAACCAACCCCAGGAGACAACGTGGTTCGCATCTTCTTGCCGTTGGCGTTACTGAGCACCGTCACGCTGATCATTGCGATGGTGCTCGGCCTGTCGATCGATGATCCCAAAGTGGCGACCGCCGCCGTTCAGACGGGCGTGAAGTATCACTTCTTGACGGCCCTGGCGGCGCTCTGCTTCGCCACGCTGGTGCATGCCATCGTGCTGACGTACTTCATGGGAACGGGGCGCTGGATCGAGGAAACATCCACCGCTTATCGGCTGCCCGCCACGTATTTCGCACAGAACCAGTCGCTCAAGTACCGGACGATCCCGGCGATGGTGGGAGCGTTTCTGTTGTTGCTTGGCACCGGGGCACTCGGTGCCGCGGCCGATCCCGCCGCGCCAATGCAGTCCACCGGCTGGCTGGGAATGACACCCGCCACGTTGCATCTGACGTCGGCCATCGTTGCCGTGCTGGCCAACATCGTCGTGAACTACCTCGAATTCACGGCCCTGGAACGCAACGGTGAAATCATCGAACGGGTGCTGTACGAGGTCCGCTGCATCCGACTGGAAAAGGGTCTGGCGGTCTGAGATCCGAGAAGGGGTCGGGAGTCTTTTTCATGCCGCGGG
>JANMLE010001405.1:0-2048 GCA_031372385.1 Planctomycetota bacterium
GCTGCAAGCGTCGTCGGTCAAGACGATCGACCAGAATTCGCACTGGGTCCGCCGCGCATTCCGATTCTTCCAAGAGCAGAACTTTGTGAAGGAATACGGGGATCTCGGTGACGACGAGCTTGGTGAGCACAGCGGGACGATTCCCCAAGCCCTGCTGCGCATGAACGGTGAATTCGCCAAGGACCGGTCGGAGGGAAATCCCTTCACCGCTCCGGGCCGCATCGCCGGAATGTCGCCCACCGCCGATGGGTGCCTGGATCTCTGCTTCCTCGTCTGTCTGACCCGCTACCCCAACGCTGAAGAACGAACCCAACTGCTGCCGCAACTCGAAAGCACCCGCCGCGACGCCCGCAAGAACGCCGTCGAAGACATCTTCTGGACGCTGTACAACTCGGCCGAATTCAGTTGGGGGCATTGAGCTGTTGGATGGCGCGTAGTCCGGACCCCTTGGTCCGGACGAGACTTGAACAACCCACCAATCGCGTTCCGCACACCGCTTCGTCCGGACCCAGGGGTCCGGACTACATCATCAAAGTGACCAACCATGACCGGACACTCCACTTCTCGTCGCGAATTCCTTCGGCTGTCGGCCGCCGCGCTGGGATTGTCGTTTGCCGTTCCCGGTCTCGAACTGCGGGCCGCCAATGCGCGCGGCGCGGAGCGCCGGAAGTCGTTCCTGACGATCTGGCTGGCGGGTGGACCGAGCCAGTTGGAGACATGGGATCCTCACCCCGGCACGAAGATCGGGGGCGGAGACACCGGCGTTAAGGCGATCACGACGACGATACCCGGTGCGCAGATCGCCCACCTGTATCCTCGCACCGCCGAGCAACTGCATCACGTCTCGGTGATCCGCTCGCTGGTTTCGAAAGAGGGAGACCACGAACGCGGGGCCTACATGCTGCACACCGGCTATCGGCCGGAGCCGACGCTGGTTCATCCCAGCATCGGTGCCATCGCCGCCCACGAACTTCCCGACGACACGATTGAAATCCCGCAGTTCGTCAGCCTGGGGAATTCACCCTTCCCGCCGCGCGGCGGATTCCTCGGCGACAAGCTGGATGCTTACCGGGTCTTCAATCCCGGACAAAGCGGTCAGAACCTGCGGCCCAACGTCGACACCGACCGGCAGCAGCAACGATTGAAGAATCTGGAAGTCGTTTCGCAATCGTTCCGCCGCGGACGGAGTGCGCGCGTTGACCAGACGCTGCATCAACACACCGTCGATGCCGCCCTGCGGATGATGACTTCGGACCAGTTGAAGGCGTTCCAAGTGACCGACGAACCGGCGGCGATCCGCGACGCCTATGGTCGCGAGGCATTCGGCACCGGGTGCCTCGTTGCGCGTCGGCTGCTGGAAGTGGGAGTTCGTTCGATCGAAGTCAGCCTGAACGGATTCGATTCACACGCGAACAACCTGGAAGCCCACGTGAACCGCGCGAAGGAACTCGATCCGGCACTGGCCACGCTGTTCAAGGAACTGGCGGAGCGCGATCTGTGGCAGTCGACGGTCGTGCTGGTGATTGGTGAATTCGGACGGACGCCGAAGATCAACGGGTTGCAGGGACGCGATCACTGGCCGACCGGGTTCTCGTGCCTAATCGGCGGTGGCGGCCTGCGCAGTGGCGCGGTACTCGGTGTCACCGATCACACCGGCGAAAAAGCCCAACCGGAAGCCCCGGTCGAAGTCGCCAACCTGTACGCGACGGTGTTGCACACTCTGGGGATCGACTACGCCAAGGAAGTGATCACGCCGATTGGTCGGCCGATGAAGTACTCGGCCGGAACGCCGATCGAGCAGTTGCGGATGTAGAGTGCTGAGGGCTGTGAATGCTTCGCCACCGAGCTCGTCTCGGTGGTTCAACGGCTTTTGCACTACTCGTTTTCCAGAGCAATTGAAGTAGCGCAAAAGCCAATGAACCCCTGGGGCAAGCCCAGGGGCGAAAGATTCACAACCTCTGAGGGCTGAGGCGTCCCTTCGGTCCAAACTGGATCAGTCCCGCCACGAGTCGGCCACACCAGCGAGCACGCAGAAGTTACTTTCCCCC
>JANMLE010001408.1:0-1014 GCA_031372385.1 Planctomycetota bacterium
CTTCTCGATCGCGGCGATCATTCGCCGAGTCCGTTCGGGTTTGACGGCCGTGTCCTTGTCGCCGTGAAAGGCCCAGATCGGTAGCTTCGTCACCCGGCCCCCCAGCGTTTCGTCGGCACCACCACAAATCGGAGCGGCCGCGGCAAACACGTCGGGTGTGCGAGTGACCATGTCCCAAGTCCCGTAGCCCCCCATCGACAGGCCGGTGACATACAGCCGCTTCGTGTCGATGCGAAACTCTTTTTGCAGGGCAACCAGTAATTCGCGGGTCAACACCAGCGAAATCGATTCTTCGGGCTGCTTGTGGCTCTCCGCCGACCAGTCCACCTCGACCCACTTCTTCCCGTCCGGACACTGCGGAGCCACGACAAAACAGGGATATTTCTGACGATTTTCGTCCCTGCCAAAATCCTTCGTGCCGTGAACCAATTGCTTCTTGTTGTCATCACCCCGCTCACCGGCACCGTGCAGGAACAGAACCAGCGGATATTTCTCAGTGCCGGTCGCGGCATAATCCTTCGGAATCATCAGTCGATACTTCAACTGCCGGTCTGGTGCCGTGGAAAAGACGCGCGCTTCGTACAACTCTTGTGACATGGCGCTCCCTGCCATCGCAAACAAGACGATCGACGACAGTCCGTGTGAAAGTACAAGTCTCATGGCAGCGATCCGATCGGCAGGAGGGGTTTCAAAGCGGAAAGACTCCGCAGATTTCTAGCACGACGCGACCGTTGGAGTCCAGTCACCAGAAAAGACAGACGTTCCACTGTCCTGCTTCCACCCCGTGTATCCGTCCGTTAATGACCCTTGTTCAAGATCAGCCCCCGAAGCAGGACTTGCATTCATGAAACGGACGGTGGAATGCCGGGCCTAGAATGGCGAGAAACCCGTTGGCGAACGCACCGCAATTCGCCTCACCCAAAGAACCGCCAACAGCCCGCGATTGCTCGCGGGCTGTTGGTTATAAAATGGCTGGAGGTTCTGAGAGAGCTGGACCGATTGAAGCGGTCTGTG
>JANMLE010001417.1:0-1649 GCA_031372385.1 Planctomycetota bacterium
CCTGGGACGCCGCCGCGCTGCTACCGATCATCGAAGAAGCGGGCGGCCACTTCATCGATTGGACGGGAACCGCGACCATCTACGGCGGCAACGGACTCTCCGTCGTCCCCGGCCTGAAGGACGAAGTCCTCCGCCGGCTGCAATCGTGACGTCGGCTGCGATCGGCCGCAGGCAAAGAACAAGGTTTGGAACCACAGATTTCACAGATGACACAGATAAGACAAGGAAGGGGAAGGCGAGTGGCGTGCTCTTGGTCTTCGCCTTATCTGTGTAATCTGTGAAATCTGTGGTTCAACCTCTTGTTTTGTTCTTTGGTTCCGGCCGATCGCAGCCGGCGTCACGACTGCAGCCGGCGCAGGATTTCGTCCTTCAAGCCGGGGACGACAGAGAGTCCATTGCCGCCGTAGATGGTCGGGGTGCCGGTCCAATCAATGAAGTGGCCGCCCGCTTCTTCGATGATCGGCAACAGCGCGGCGGCGTCCCAGGCGTTCATGGCCGGGTCGATCATCACGTCCGCCCGACCGGTGGCCACCAGCATGTGGCCGTAGCAGTCGCCCCAGCCGCGCGCGAGTTGTGCCGACGACAACAATCCCTCCAGCGCGTCGCGCTTGCCGATCGCCAGCCAGCGCGCCGGGTTGGTCGTGCAGAACGTGGCCTCGCTGAGTGACGTCACCGACGAGACTCTGGCACGCCGCGGTGCTCCATCACCGATCTGCCACCACGCGCCGTGGCCGCGCGCGGCGTAGACGACTTCGTTGAGAGCCGGGAAGCGCACGACGCCGATCACGCACTCCGATTCGTACTCGACGCCGATCAGTGTTCCGAACAGGGGCACTCCGTGGATGAACGATTTCGTGCCGTCGATCGGATCGACGATCCAGCGAAAGCCGGTCGTCCCGGTCTGATCGGGAAACTCTTCGCCGAGGATCGCATCGTCCGGAAACGCGGTGGCCAGCCGTTCGCGAATCAGCAACTCGGCCCCCTTGTCAGCCTCCGTCACCGGGCTGCGATCCCGCTTGCGTTCCACGACGAGATCCGGGTTCTGGTAATACGGCAGAATGAACCCACTCGCCTCGCGAGCCACGGCGAGGGCGAAGTCCAGACGAGATTGAAGGTCGGTCGGTGATGCGGGCATGAGGTGTGTGCTCGGCGGTGAATCGGAGAGATTTGTCAACAGGGTGGCCGGGGCTGGACCAACGGGAAGCCCCGGTAATTGGCGGTACAATCGTCTTCCTGACTCCAACAAATCAAAGAAGCCACAGCGTCATATCGGTCAACTCTTCCGGGGTTTCGCCCAAAGCGGCTCCAACCCCGGCCACCCTGCCGCGTAGAACTCGGTGTAAAGGTCGATCCCAGAGTCGGCCATGTTTCCTTCATGATTGGCCAGTTATCAGTAATCGGAGGTCACTCGCGACGGGGGCGTGCGTCTGACTCTCAGTGATCCGAGGTCAGTTTTCGCGACGCCCCTTTGCGAGACTCTCAGTGATGCAAGGTCACTCTGTGAATCGCTTGGTGGGCGTGTCGTAGTCGTGAGTGGCCAAGAGGAGATGGTTGTGGGGATCCTTCCTTCGCAAGGCATGAAAACGAATCTGGCCTTTGGTCAGATCGACCTCGGCACGGACCAGGCGGTGGACCCAGACCGGGCTGAT
>JANMLE010001450.1:0-4235 GCA_031372385.1 Planctomycetota bacterium
CACAGAATGCGAGACAACACACAGGCGACGCGAGCG
This sequence comes from Planctomycetota bacterium, assembly GCA_031372385.1. Lineage (GTDB taxonomy): Bacteria > Planctomycetota > Planctomycetia > Planctomycetales > Planctomycetaceae > Schlesneria. Next base: position 37 of record JANMLE010001450.1, read on the forward strand.
GCGATGGTGTGTCTTGAGCAATCTCCTGAACGGGATCCGTGAAAACCACGGCGGATTCTCTGTGGCCCAGGGAAACCCCCGTCTTCAACGGTCACCAATGATTGACTCGCCAGCCATCGCGACCAACCTTTTGCCGAACTCGAAGCATCAATGTCAGACCGGCCAACACGCTCACAACGCCGAGCGACAGTCTACAACCTCCACAACCGTTCCTCACCGTTTGTGCCGGCCACGCCGGTGAGAAACTTCTGTCGGTCACGTCAATTATCAATTGGGTGTAACCGGCGTTCCGGGATCGGTTGTCGGGGGATTGGTCGTGACAAGAAACGCCTTCTTGGGGAAGTGACGGGTGTTGAACAAGTCCGTGTGGTTCCTGGCAAGGAGGCTTGGGGATGGTGGCAAATACTCGGGTGGAACTCTTATTTCGAAGGTGCCGCAGCCGTCGAACCGCCACATGACGTTGATGGCTGCACCCGACTTCTCGGCGGTACGTCGGGATGGCGGCAGAACTTCCGACTTCAGGATGGCGGGGAAGAGTACAAGTAACACGACAGCGCACGTGCGAATTCTGGTCCCCTCTCCCCCCGATGCGGGCGGGAGAGGGGACCAGAAGTGCCAGCGTATTCGTGTTCACGCAGTGATTCCGTTACCACAGCGTGTATCCCCCGTCGATCACCACCGCCGCGCCGGTCATGTAGCGCGACGCATCGCTGGCCAGGTACACGGCGAGCGGTCCCAGATCCTCGGGCTGGCCGAAGTCCCCCTGCGGAATCTGCTCGCGAAACTTCGAGATCACATCCGGGTGTTCACTCGCCCAGCGCACGTTCGGGGCGGTCATGAATCCGCCGGGACAGATCGCGTTGACCGTGACACCATGCGGAGCCCAGTCGGCGGCGGCGGCCCGAGTCAGTTGGATCACGCCGGCCTTCGACGTTTCATAGCTGCGACCGCCGATTCCGCGGTTGGCGATCATGCCCGAGATCGAGGCGATGTTGATCACCCGTCCGCCGCGGCCGCGCCGGACCATCGCGCCTCCGAGGTGCTTCATGCACAGAAAGGTGCTGGTCAGGTTGAGGTCCATCAGTTGCTGCCATTGCTCCAGCGTCTGCTCTTCGAGCGGCACGTTGATCCGCCGGCCGCCGACGTTGTTGATCAGAATGTCGATCGGTCCGAATTCGGCCAGCACCCGCTCGCAGATCGCCTCACACTCGTCCGGCTGTCCCACATCGCCAATGACGGTAAAGGCGGAACGGCCGAGTCGGCGAATGTCCTCGGCGGTCGCTTCCAGGCTGGACGCTTCACGGCCGGCGAGCACGACGTCGGCCCCCGCGTCGGCGATGGCGAGTGCCATTTCGCGCCCCAAGCCGCGACTTCCCCCCGTGATGAACAGCCGTTTTCCCGTCACTCGAAACCGGTCGAGGATGCCCATCTGATTCCCCATCTGAAGAAGGTCCGCCCTGAATTGTCGGCGGGCATTCTATCGTGCGGCGCGTGCGATAGAATCCACACGGCGAGTCCAGCGCGCCCGCACCGGGCCGCTAACCATTTGTCGTAGCTGAATTCGCAAGAATTCAGTGGTCTCGACATTCGACGAATGTCGGGATTCGTACGATGCGTGTTGAATTCTTGCGAATTCAGCTACACCAAGAGGGTAAATGGCGTTGCCCCGCGATCGTGATCTCTCCGAAGACCAGTGAACAGACAGGATCCGTGGCATGCTTCCGATCAGTTATGCAACCGCCGTCTCGCGAGCCGCGCGGCTTCGTTGTCCGCGATGCGGGGAAGGCGAACTGTTTCGCAACTGGTTCACCATGCACCCGACGTGCCCCCACTGCCATCTGCGCTACGAGCGTGCGCCCGGATATTTCCTGGGGTCGACCTACGTCAACTACGGCTTCATCGCATTGACCATGACCGTCATGTACATGGGTTTGCACTTCGGCGCCGAGATCAGCAATCAATGGCTGGCCGGACCGCTGATCGCCTATTGCACCATCGTGCCGCTGATCCTGTTTCGCCATGCCCGCTCGTGGTGGCTCGCGATGGACTGCTACTTCGATCCCACCAGCTTTGCCGAGTCGGAGGACTACATGGTCCGCGGCGAGGAATTGCAGAAACCCGCCGATGATGGACGTCATCGGGGACCACGGGGCTGACTACGGGACTCAGGACTGTGCATCAACGGAGTTGTGCATCACTAGCGTCCGAGGGGTGCGCGTCGCGAAGCAACGGTTGTCCGCGCGCCGCAGTTCGACGGCCTCTGCATTCGCGCTCTGTTTGATTCGCTAGGAAATTCAATTGGTCCGCGCTAATCAAGAGGAGCGCGAATGGGGAGGCGACGCTGTGGTAACTGAGCCGGAGAGGGCGGACACTGGTCGCGTTGCGACGGTTCGAGCAGCTCTCGGCAATTGAGCAGGCGCAGCCCCTCAAAGTGGACACCGAAGGGAATCCGATCGTCTCCGTGCGTTTTCGAAGTGGACGCGCAGGTCGAGACTCAGTTCCTCGGCCAATGATTCATACGGGGCATGATGCGCGATGCGGTCGCGCAGACGCTGCAGCTTGTCGAACGGGACCGGCAACTCGAATTGGGTGGAGCCGTTTGCGGTCAGGTCTTGCTCGCGCGGCAGGACGGGCAGATACATCAGCGACCCCGGCCGAGGTCTCGACACGAGCAGCATGTCGAGTGTCGCCAGCAGCCACCGATCGCGTTCGCGTCCGGCCGCGTCGTTCAACAATTCGCGCAGATCGCCGAGCAGCAGTTGCTCGAATTCCAATCGAGGCGTTGTGGCAAGCGAATTGGCGGGGGCTGTCGCAATCATCGAAATCGTCACGGGGTGCGGTAAAACTTTGGACGGGAATGAGGAGTGGTTGGACGAGCTGGAAGAGTGCCAATCGCAACCTGCGTGCCACACCGACCCGGATCTTGGAATCTGTTGCGCGACGGTCGTTCTCACCGCAGATTCAGCGTGGTTTCCGTCCGCCAACTCGAATCGGCCTGTTTTGCAAGGGCCCGATTTCGGGGACCGGCTTCTGCGTCTTGTCCAGATTCGGGCAACTCTGCGAGATTGTCTGGCATGAGATCGGAGCATCCACGAAATCGTCGCTGCGTGTCGGACGCTACTTCCAAGCCATCGCGCAATTCGTCTTGCAGCAACGGCAAGGCTGAATTAGAAGTCGCCCCTCCCCTTTCCAATCTCAATTCTTCCTGTTCCAGCAGACTGTGGCTGCCCGGAATCTCTCCGCGCGCCAAGGCCCTGGTACGAGGCGACTGCTCATGCAAAACTCAGGTCACATCGCGTGTCTGATCCTGGCACTGGTCCTGTCCGGCTGCACGACCGCACGTCAGTCCAACACGGCGCGCACGGCCCGCGAACAACTGCTGATCTCCAATGCCGTGGACCAGGCCCTTTCGAAAGTGGACTTCGCGGCGTTCCAGGGACAGCGCGTGCTGGTCGAGGAAAAGTACATGGACTGCACCGACAAGGCTTATGTCATCGGCTCGGTCCGGCACCGGCTGATGCTGAACGGAGCCTCGCTCGCCGCCAAGCCCGAGGAAGCGGACGTCGTGATGGAACTGAGGAGCGGCGGAGTCGGCACGGACGACGCCGATTCCTACCTAGGGATTCCGCAGATCGTCCTGCCCGGAATGCTGACGATTCCCGAAGTGAAACTGATCGCCCGCACCCGGCAATCCGCGCTGGCCAAGATCGGCATGGTCGCCTACGACGCGAAGTCGAACCAGTTGCTGGGAGCGGGCGGCGTCTCGTCGTCACTCTCGGATGACAACAACCTGTTCGTGTTCGGCATCGGTCCCTTCCAATCGGGCACGGCACGCCGGGAACTGAACGAGACCACGCCATTGCGTGTGAATCAGCCCAACCAGCCGCTGCCCGCCACGGTGGCCTTCAACGCCGCTGCGGAATCCTCTGACCAACCGGGACGGCTGCAGTTGACCGGCGACCGACAGTCCGCGAAAGAGTGACACGACACTAAGGAACTGGCTCGAAACAACTTCCCGGATTGACACTGGTGATTCTGTGAGCGGCAAGGCGCTAGCCGCCGGTGTTTTTAACTCACCGACGGCTAGCGCCCAATGGCACTGACTTTAGATTTCCGTATGCACCACATCAGGGACGGCACGGGATTTGCGCCAGCGTGACGACTTCTCTTTGAAAGGAGTCAGATTGGCATGGATGCTC
>JANMLE010000043.1:0-3296 GCA_031372385.1 Planctomycetota bacterium
GGCCGGAAAGATGCGGAAGCATTTCATCCGCATCGTGCCGGGAGATCACGTCATTGTGGAAGTCTCCCCCTACGATCTGAACCGCGGTCGCATTGTGTTCCGCGAGCGTTAAGCCCCGACCGGGGTTGCTCGTGTCGAACGATGGCCGCCGGCCCTCCGTGCGCATCCTCGCGGACGGTCTGTCCCGACGTGGCCTGTCATGACGTTGACTGTCCCGGCGCTCCCTGTCCCGACACTGGTTGGTTTCATGTCCAGCGAACTTCCCGCCGCTTCCAATGCCCAGGCGCTGCCGTTTGTGCAACTGTTCACCGACGGTGCCTGCCGGGGAAATCCGGGGCCGGGCGGCTGGGGTTGCATCCTGCGGCATCCCGCATCGGGCACCGAGAAGGAACTCTCCGGCGGCGTGGCGCTGACGACCAACAACCAGATGGAAATGCAGGCGGTCATCTCGGGGCTAGAGGCACTGAAGTCTCGCTCTGAAGTCGAGGTGGTGACGGACAGCAGTTACGTTGCCCAGGGGTGTGAATCTTGGATGCCCGGTTGGAAGAAGAACGGGTGGCGGCGTCGCGAAGGGTCGTCTTGGAAGCCGGTCAAGAACGTGGAGCTTTGGCAACAGCTCGATCAACTGTTGGCGGCGCACAAGGTTCGCTTCGTCCATGTCCGGGGACACATGGGCCACCCGGAAAACGAACGGTGCGACGAATTGGCCGTCGCCGCGGCACTGGCCATCTCCGGACGCTGAACGACGCCCGGTCGCGATCGCGCCGAGTGCCAATCGCATACACGCAGCCAGCGGGAAACGGTCCACCCGTAGGACGGATTTCCAATCCGTCCGTCAGCACCGGACGGACGGATTGGAAATCCGTCCTACGTCACGAGTCGTTGAATTTCCCCGAAAAGTCGCAACGTCGCTCCATGCGCTGGCGTTGCAACCCCGCGAGGTATTCCCCCGAAAGTGCGTCACCCTCGCGCGGCGCCCATGTGGCGAAGTCCTTGTCGTCGATCGGCGAGTACGGTCCCGGTTTGACTTCGAACACCACCGTGTCCGGCTCCAGAATGAAGAACGTGTGGAAGATTCCCGCGGCCACATCGACACCGAATACGTTGGATCCCGCGGCCAGATCGGTCATCTGATCCACGCGACCGGACTCGTCGAATGTCACGAAGCAGAGCGACCCGCGCAGCATCAGGATGCATTCCGCCTTGGGCGGCAGTACGTGACGATGCGGCGGGACATACGTCCCCGGTTGCATCGCGTTGAACATCCGGTGCAGCGACTCGTTCGCCGACTTGTGCAGCGGCAGGATGATCCGTCCGCGGTTGCTGGCACGGGAGCCCCGCACGGCCTGGTCGAGCAACTCCGCGGTGATGAACGTGACCGCGGTGGACGGCGCGTCCAAGGCGCGCCGGGCGGAATCCATCGAACTCGTTTCACCGGCCATTTTCACCTGCTTCAAACGCGCCGCCTGCCATGTGCCGTGTGCCGCGAACATCAGGCCAATCAAGTCAGAATTTCTTTGAGCACCCGCGCACCGCCGACGCCCGTCAGTTTGTAATCGCGGCCGCCGTAGCGGTACGTGAGCTGCTCGTGGTCGATCCCGAGAGTGTGCAGCAGCGTGGCGTGGATGTCGTGCGGATGGACCTTGTCCTCGACCGCCTTGATGCCGAATTCGTCGCTCTTGCCGTAACGCATTCCCCCCTTGATGCCGCCACCGGCCAGCCACATGGAGTACGCCGTGCCGTTGTGGTCCCGGCCATCGTTCTGTTTCACGTGCGGGGTTCGACCGAATTCACCGCCCCACATGACGAGGGTGTCCTTCAGCAGGCCGCAGCGATCCAAGTCGGCGAGCAGTGCTCCCAGCGGTTGATCGACCTCGCGGCAGTTCTTTTCGAGATTGGCCTTCAAGCCGCTGTGCTGATCCCAATTGGCGTGGGTGATCTCGATGAAGCGAACGCCCGCCTCGGCCAACCGCCGCGCCATCAGGCACTGGCGTCCGAAGTTGTCGGTCGGTCCGCCGCCGATGCCGTACGATTCGAGCACCGTCTTCGGTTCCTTGGAGAGGTCGAGCACTTCGGGGAGCGCGTCCTGCATGCGGAACGCCAGTTCGTACGACTCGATCACTCCTTCGACTTCAGCGTTGACCTCCTGCCGACTCAGCAGGTTTCGGTTGAGGGACTGCACCAAGTCCAACTGATCCCGCTGAAGCGTGCCGGGGAGGTGTTTGGAATCGATGTTGCCGACGCGCGTGTCGGCGACGCGCTGTCCCTCGCGGCCGATCGCGGTCCCCTGATAGATCGCCGGCAGGAAGCCGCTGGAGTAGTTCTGGGCGCCGCCGAGATTGTTGGGCGGATTGATCGTCACGAAGCCGGGCAGGTTCTGATTGTCGGTTCCCAGGCCGTACAGTGACCACGCCCCCATGCTCGGGCGGGCGAAGCGAAACTCGCCCGTGTGCATCATCATGAACGCCTGCGGATGATTGGGGACATCGGTCCACATGCTGTTGATCACGCATAGCTGGTCGGCGTGACCGGCCACATGCGGGAACAGTTCGGATACCGGCAGACCGCTTTCACCGTGCTGCTTGAATTGCCAGGGGGACGCCAACAGCTTCCGCCCCTTGTTTTCCGGAGCATCCTTGCCGTCGTACTCCGCCAGCGACGGCTTGTGATCGAACGTGTCGACATGCGACGGGCCGCCGCGCATGCAGGCGTAAATGATCCGCTTCGCCTTCGGGGCAAAGTGCGGCTGCTTCGGAGCCAGCGGATTCACGTACTCGCCCAGCGCCCGCTCGGCACACAGGCCGGCAAACGCCAGCATGCCGAAGCCACCGGAGACGCTCTGCAACATTTCGCGACGGGAAAAACGCATGGCAAGTTCCTTTCGAACCCTGCGGTTGTCGACGGACGGAATGTCCGCCGAATGATTCGTGATTGGCAGTGTCGCACCGAAACGACAGTCGTACGAGACACTAATCGACGTAGCGGAACTCTGCCGAAGCGAACAGCGCCTGACAGAATGTGGCCCAGCCGCGAACGACGGCGCGGCTCTGATCCTTCTCCACCTTCGACATGGCGGCTTGGGATTGCTTGACGAAATCAACCGCCTGCTCGGATTCACTGGCGGTCGGTGCGCGGTTCAGGGCGAGTTGAAACGCCAGCGCGACGCGCGCGGACTCGGACAGATCCCCCGCCGCCAGCAGTCGCGTCGAGAACTGCCGCGACTGCTCGACGATGAACGGGCTGTTCATCAGGAACAGGCTTTGGGCCGGCACGGTGGTGATGTCCCGCGAACCGAC
>JANMLE010000420.1:0-4610 GCA_031372385.1 Planctomycetota bacterium
GGCGCGATAGAACCAATGGAGCAGCGGGTTGGTCGGCATCGAGAATTCGAGCACCGCGACCCGGCCTCCCGGTTGGCAGACGCGGATCATCTCACGCAGTCCCCGTTCGGTGTCGGTGACGTTGCGCAGACCGAAGGCGACCGACACGATTTGGAACTGATCGTCGTCGAACGGCAGATGCTGAGTGTCCGCCTCGCGGAACGTCATCGTGGCCGCTCCATTGGCAAGCTGCTTTGCAAACCGCTTGTCGCGCTTGGTCTCGGCGATCCGCAGCATTTCCGGGGTGAAATCGGTCGCCTCGACCGGAATCAGGCCCCGCCCCTTCTTCCAGTACGCGATCGCCAGGTCGCCCGTGCCGGTGCAAACGTCAAGGATCGGAGCGGTCCCCTGCGGTGCCACCGCGCGGACCGTGCGCCACCGCCAATAGACGTCGATGCCACCCGACAGCAGATGGTTCATCAGGTCGTAGCGCCCGGAAATCTCGCCAAACATCTGGCGAACGCGGGCTTCGGATTTGTCGACAGTGGTGGTCATGAGGGGCGAGTGGGTAGTGGGTAGTGGGAGGAAGCCAGAACTCAAAATTCTGGCTTCTGGCTTCTGAATTCTGGCTACTGAATCCAGAAGTCTGGCAGGCCGAGATCGGGCCAGCGCTGTTGCAGTGCGGCGGAGACTTCCGATGGCATTGTCAGGGGTTGGGGGGAGGTTCGCTTGTTGCTTTCTTCGGGAAGTTTTCTTGTCGCATCAACACCGAGTTTTTGGCCGAGGCCGCGGTGTTCGGTGAGGTGGTCGTCCATGTGAGTCGGGCCGTCGCTGATGATCAGGTCGCGACCTGGATTTGCATTGGAACTGACCGCGAACCAGACGTCGTCCTCCCGCTGAACATTCACGTCGGCATCGACGATGACGATGACCTTGGTCAGGCCCAACAGTCGTGAACCCCACAAGGCATTCAACACCTGCCGCGCCTGAAGCGGATGATCTTTGCGAATGCTGACAAACAACAGGTTGCGGCCCGACCCGGCGAACGGCTGATGGATGTCGACGATCTCCGGGATGGTCGAGCGCGCGATCGACAGGCTCAGACGTTCCACCGCCAAGGCGATCCAAGATTCTTCCGACGGCGGCGATCCCGGCACGATTACGGGGAGCAGCGGATTCGCCCGATGAGTGATCGCTGTCACCTGAATCACCGGCAGTATTTCGGCCCGCAGGTAGTGACCGGTGCCACCGGCGATCGACGGTGCGTTCGTCAGCGGGGCGGCGTAGTCGATGTAACCTTCGAGCACGATTTCCGACGCGGCGGGAACTTCGAGTTCCACCGTCCGCGCCTTGACCAGGTCGAGTCCCGCGCCACGCAGAAAGCCGCCCAACAGCAGCGTGTCCGCCAGGGAGACCACCGAGGCGGCCGTCATCACGGCATGCAACGGATCACCGCCCAGAGCCACCGCGATCGGAAACTGCCGCTGCTCGCGGATCGCGGTTTGCCAGTGTTGAAAGCCGGCGTGGTGCCGGTGCCAGTGGGGCACCAGTTGCTGCTGGCTGACGACCTGCACGGGGAACCGCTCGACGCCGCGCGTCCCGGTGGCGGGATCGTGCGTGAGAACTTGGGCCGCGGTGATAACGGGGTTCGCCTCTCCGGGCCAGCAGCGCGGAATTGGCAAGTCCCACAGGTTGACATCGCGGCCGAGTTTGACGACCTGCTGGCAGACCGCCGTCTTGATGACTCGCGGTGCGAACTTCGCCAGTCCCGACATCGACGGAACCAGCTTCAGCGCTTCGAGCCAGCCGCCGGATTCGGGCTGCAGCAGACGGTTCATCTTGTCGGCCAGTTGATCGAGCGAATCGACACCGAGCGCCAGACACAGCCGCCGCCGGCTGCCGAGCAGGTTGGTGACGATGGGGATCGAAGTGTTCCGGGGTTTCTCGAATAACAGCGCCGGTCCGCCGCCGGACGACTTGCAGACCCGGTCGGTAATCGCGGCCACTTCCAACGCGGTCTCGACCGGCACCGCGATGCGGACCAACTCACCGGCGTCTTGCAGCGTGGATAGAAAATCGCTGAGGAATTCGTGGGGCATGTCGCGGATGTTTTCGTGGCAGTATTCGTTCGATCCGCCGTCGCCGTTGGCTCCGGGTTAAACGAGTTGATGAAGTCGGCGGGATTATAGCAAGGCCGGATCGAATGGCGCTTGCGGCCCCAAACATCGGCAAAAACCGGGAATCCTGTGACGGGCAGTCACCCGTTGGATTCAAATCTGCGGAAACTTGGATTCAAACCGCTGTGACGCAGACTCGACGACATCCTTGTGAATCCGCTTTGTGGAACGCCTCCGATGGACATCACGATCGAACAACTCTCGGAGATGCTGTCGCGGATGGGATTGCTGTCGGAGTCGAACATCGCGTCGGTGTGCGGCAAGCTATCGGAATCGGGCGACGCGGTGACAGCCGACCGGAGTGAAGAAAGGGGTCAGGGTGCGCCGGCAGAAGCCGGAGGGAGGCAGCGAATGCAAGTTTCGTACAAGGTGAGGTCTCGCCAATCACCTTGGCCCCGAGTGATGCGTTGTGGCAGGCAACCGGCGGAGCGAAGCGTTCACCGGGGGACGACCGGGCTGTGTATTGAGCTCCGCGGTGTTTGATTTTACGGGGCATTCCGTTGAGGTGGCCGACCTTGTCCTGACACGGGGAAGGCAACACGGACGTGACCAACAAAAGTCCGAATCAGGTGAGCCGGGCGGCGTAAGCCCCTGGATTCCTAACTGCAAAAGCAAGAGTCCGGGGGCTTACGCCGCCCGGCTCGCCACTTCTGTCGGAAACGCCAACACGGATGTCGAACTCAACGGCGGGTCCGATGTCAGCCCCACGGCGTCTCAGGCCACACGCACGGTCGGAAGCTTTCCTCACGGAAGCCGGGAGATCCCGGAAGTCGCCGCTTCAACAGAAGCGGATCGGTCGGAGAAGGCGAGATGCCGTCCTACCGACAGGCGCGCTTCCGGGAAGTCAGACAGTTTCGTAGTACCTGAGAAGCAGGCGAACAAGGCCGGACTGCCAACGGCCGGGGTGGCCCGGCTTGAGGCGTTCCACCACGTTGGCCGTGCCACTGCTTGTCAGCTTTGGGACAAGCAGTGCGAAGGGAAGGTTGGTTTGCCACTCGCACTGCTTCTCCGAGGACTGTTTGGACCGGAGTCAAGGGTAACAGGTGTTCGGGGACATGGGTGACACATTCCTCTTACTCTGGAATGGGGGTGGCAGCGACGGAGTGAGCGGAGCGAACGCAGTCGCTGCCACCCCCATTCGCGCCGTCCGAGACCCCCGGCAGTCGACGGACCACCCGTCGTGTTTCTGCCATCTCTTTCAAATTAAACACGCCCAGGCATTGCGGCCCGAACCACACCTGCCACACACCGTCCACCGTCGTCGGACGCAGTCCCACATGCTCGCCCGTGAACGCGTTACTCAAGAACCAACGCTGTCCACGAAACCACAATTCCCCCCGTTTCTGAACCTTGCGGACCGCATCAATCGGACTGAATTCCAGCTCCGGCAATTGCTCGGGATAACACCGTGGACTGACTTGATAACGACTGCCCGGAACCGCCAAATCCAACGCTTCGTGGGGCCGTTCAAAGTTGTAAACCGGACGCCAGGCATCAAACCGGTTTTGAGAGTCCGCCAGATCCGCGAAGGTGTGGCCCTGGAGGACTTCCGCACGCAACGTGCGATGGAAACGCTCTTCCTTTCCCTGGGTCTGCGGATGATACGCACGACCATGCAGGACGCGAACGCCCAAACGCAACAACCACACCGTCAACACCGTCCAGGGACTCGTGTGGTCATTTCCCCAAGGCGACCCGTTGTCCATCAACATCGCTTCCGGCAGGCCATATCGCCGAAAGGCGCCCGACAGCACCGATTGGACGAGAGACCCCTGTTCGTGACCACAGGCCTCCAGCACCAACGAAAACCGCGAATGGTCGTCGAGAACCGTCAGGGGATGACAGCGGCTTCCATTCCCCATGCCGAAATGTCCCTTGAAATCCATCTGCCACAGCTCATTCGAACGCGCCCGTTCAAATCGCTGGAACGGACCGGGAGATGTCGCCGAAGCCGTCAGCATCCCCTGCCGACGAAGGATCTCCGTGATCGTGCTCGCCGACGGCACTGCCGAAACACCCTGATCCTCCAGGCGACGACGCAGTTTCCGACCACCCCACGCCGGATGCGCCTCGCGCAGCTTGATCACCCGAGACTCCACAACGGCCCCCGTCTGAGCAGGGGAATGCAGCGGACGACGAGATTGATCCGCCAAGCCGGATGCACCCGACTCCCGATAACGACCCAACCACTTGTAACCCGTCTTGCGAGACACACCGAAGCGACGGCACAACTCCGAAACGTTCGCCCCCTCGATACCGCACAACTCCACAAACTCACGACGAACTTCCACGATTGTTTCCACCTTCCAAGACATCGCAGGCCCTCAGCTTTCGAAAAGCCATACGATAACCCGTTGGTGTCACCCATGTCTCCGAACACCTGTTACCTATGTCTCCAGTCTATACACAAAGCCGACAAGCAGTGGCACGTCCAACGGAGTCGATCGCCTCAAG
>JANMLE010001458.1:0-3960 GCA_031372385.1 Planctomycetota bacterium
ATGGTCTTAGGGAACCTCGGTGATGACTGCGCCACGGGCGTCGGCCAGACCCGCGACTGCGCGCTCGGCAATCCCGGCTTCTGCGGCGACTACCTGATCAACGCGCAGGGCGAAGACGTCGTCGCTGGCATCCGCACGCCGCTGCGTATCGAAGAGTCTCTGTCGCAGGACATGCCCGAGTCGTACGCGCAACTCAACGCGATCGGCAAGAAGCTCGAAAAGCACTACAAGGAAGTGCAGGACATCGAGTTCACGATCCAGCGCGGCAAGGTCTTCATGCTGCAGACCCGCAACGCAAAACGGACCGGTTTCGCCGCCGTTCGCATCGCCGTGGATCTGGTGAACGAGGGCCTGATCTCCGAAGTGGAAGCGTTGCAGAAGCGGCGCATTCCGGCCGATGACCTCGCCCAACTCCTGCAGCCGATCTTCGATCCCAATGCGAAGAACGCCGCGACGAAGGAAGGCCGCTTCCTCGCCAAGGGGATCAATGCCGGACCCGGTGCCGCGTCCGGAGTGATCTGCCTCTTCGCCGATGAAGCCGAAAAGTTCCACGAGAAGAACCCGACCATCGACATCGTCCTGGTCCGCAAGGAAACCAGTCCCGAAGACCTGCGCGGGATGAAGGCCGCCAAGGGGATTCTGACCGCGACCGGCGGAGCCAGTTCGCACGCGGCCCTTGTCAGCCGTCAGATGGGCAAGGCCTGCATCGTCGGTTGCTCGGCCATTGAAGTCGATTACACCGCGTGTACCGTCACAGTGGCCGGCAAGACGCTGAAGGCGGGCGACTTCATCAGCATGGACGGCTTCACCGGCGAAGTCTTCGAAGGGAAGCTGAATACGAAGGCGAGCGAAGTCATCCAGGTGCTCGTGCAGAAGACGCTGAAGCCGGAAGAATCGGAAACGTATCGCCGGTACGCGCAACTCATGGGCTGGGTCGACAAGCACCGCAAGCTGCGGGTCCGCACGAATGCCGACACGCCCGGCCAGGCGGACGAAGCCGTGGCGTTCGGTGCCGAAGGGATCGGCCTGTGCCGCACCGAGCACATGTTCTTCGATCACCTGGACGAGATCCGGCACATGATCGTTTGCGAAACCAAGGAGACCCGCGAAGAGGCACTGGCCAAGCTGCTGCCGTTCCAACGCGCCGACTTCGCCGGCCTGTTCCGCAGCATGAACGGGCGGCCGGTCACCATCCGTCTGCTCGATCCGCCGCTGCACGAATTCCTCTCGGATCGCCATCTGGAAGAGCAACCCGACCTGGCGGACAAGCTCGCCTCGTGGACGGGCTCCACGGTCGATGCCGTGAAGCGCCGCGTGGGTGAGCTGCACGAAGCCAACCCGATGCTCGGACACCGCGGTTGCCGGTTGGGGATCGTCTATCCGGAAATCACCGCCATGCAGGCGCGGGCGATCTTCGAAGCGGCCGTCCTGGTGAAGAAGGAGGGGATCAGCGTGGTCCCGGAAGTCATGGTCCCGCTGGCCGGGTTCGTGACCGAGTTCAAGCACCAGGAAAAGATCATCCGCGCGGCGGCGGACGCGGTCTTCAAAGAATCGGGGGTCACGCTGGAATACTTGGTGGGGACGATGATCGAAGTCCCGCGCGCCGCCCTTCGCGCGGACCAGATCGCGAAGGAAGCCGAGTTCTTCAGCTTCGGCACCAACGACCTGACGCAGACGACGCTGGCGATCAGCCGTGACGACTACGGCCCGTTCATCGGCTTCTACCGCGAGCACGACATCATCGGGAACGACCCGTTCCAGACGATCGATCAGGAGGGTGTCGGCGACATCATGCGGATCGGCGTCGACCGCGGCCGGTCCACACGCCCGGACCTGAAGATCGGCATCTGCGGAGAACACGGCGGCGATCCCGCCTCGGTCATGTTCTGCCACGACATCGGCCTGAACTACGTCAGTTGCTCGCCGCGCCGGGTCCCCGTCGCCCGACTGGCCGCAGCCCAGCAGGCGCTGGCCGCGGGGAAGTAGTCTGAACTCAGTCCGCAAGTCCAAAGCCCGGCGCTCGCGAGAGCGCCGGGCTTTTTTTCGATCGGTCGTGGAATCGTCCCCCGCGTGAACTCATTCCGCGCCAGGACGCGCGGGGGAAAGTAACGCGTTGGAATCGTTTAACCCAGAGCCAACGGCGAAGGTGGAGCGAGCAAACGCGTCTGCCTCGGCTGGCAGTGTCATCGCACACATCGGGGCGCTGGCACCCGGCACCTTCGCCGTTGGCTCAGGGTTAAACGACACAGCTTCAACCGCCTGGGGTATCACTCATTCCGCGATCCCCATTCATTTCACGTTCAGTTCACTGATGTCGGTCCACGTGTCCTCGATGTCGTCGGCGTCTGTTCCCAACGAAGACATTTGTGGTGGCTCTTCGGCGGTTGGGGGCGCCGATTCGTTGTCGGTGTCGCCCGCGTCTCCGTTGAGGGAGCCGATCGCCGCGGGCGTCTCCGTGTCCATCGGCGATTCCGACGTGGTCTGGTCCAACTCCTGACGGAGTTCTTCCAGCCAGCCGGACGACAATGGTTTGTAGGGGCGGAACTTTTCGAGGGTGCCCAAGTCGCCGCGGTAAAGCAGCGCCCGGTTGGTGCCCAGCCGGCCGGCGACGGGGTTGTCGATCAGGTTGCTGGAATCGTTGGCGTTCATGGCGAACAGCACGCGGACTTCAAAGCGGTGGAGCAGTTCGCGGCCGAGCCAGCGCTGGACGGTCTGGTGGCCGTCGCACCAGACGAACGGGAAGACGCCGGTCGATGGACCGTCCTTCACGATCTCGGCCAGCAGCGCCGAGGGGCTGACGGTCTTCGGTTTGTCGAAGCCACCGAAACCGCCGAACTCGTCGTCGGACTTGCGCAGGTCGCGGAACCGCGCGATGTCGAAGGCGACGACGAAGATCGGAGCGCCAAAGGCATCCGGACGCGCGTGCATCTCGTCGACAATCTCCTGGAGCGCCGCCGCCGACTCACGCGGGGTGACGACCTTGAGGCCGGGAATCAACCCGGCCAGCGCACACCATGTCTTGGCGGCTTGGCTGTCGGGCAGGCTGGCATCAAGCACAATGAACTGCGCGGCAGTCGTCCCCTGCCCTGCCAGCGCCAAAACGCTGGTTGACAAGACACCGAGCGCCGCGTCTTCATCGCGGCCGATCACCAGCAATGGTCCGCCGTCGCGCGGGCCGAATTGCAATTCTGTCGGGCCGGTCAACGCGACCGCCTCGCCCAGCCAGCAGAGGCGCTGAGTGCTGAGAGTCGAGTGCGGAGTGCCGGAGGAAGACAGAAGCGAACGGACTGCGGCGAGCCATTGCGGATTCGCCAACGGGTCGGCGGGGACGTTGCCTTCGAACACGATCGGACTCGGCCAGCGGGAGGTCGCTTGAGCGCCCGGTTCTTCCTCTGGCACTCGACCCTCAACACTCGACTCTCGTCTCGCCATTTCCTCCGCCCACTGCTGCATCCAGCCGAGATACGTCTCGCGCTTGGAATCGTCGAGCCACACGACTTGAAAGTGATGATTCCCCTCGACCAGTCCGTTGGCGTCGTTGTAGATCGCCTCACCCGGGCGCGAGAGCAGTCGGGCGGCGGTGTTCTCTTCGCTCAGAATCAGGTGTGCGTCGGTGTCGCTGCACTGGAGCGCGATGCGGACCGCGATCTGACCGAGCGTGCTGCGCGCGAGCGAATACGCGCCCGCCAGCGTTTGGCTGCCCAGCAGGACGTGAACACCGAACGCGCGGCCCTGGCGGATCAGGCGGTCGAACAGCAGCGCGGCCGACTGCGACAGCGCGTCATCCTCGACGAAGAATTCCTGGAATTCGTCGATCACCAGCAGCACACGCGGCAGCGGTTGGTCGGGGCGCGCGTCGCGGTATCCCGCCAGATCCTGCACGCCGACGCGCCGGAACAACTCGCCGCGATCCTTCAACATCGAGTCCAGCCGCTGCAGCACGCTGACGCCGAACTCGCG
>JANMLE010000424.1:0-2717 GCA_031372385.1 Planctomycetota bacterium
TCTCCAACAGCAACCGCTCGTCGATCGACAACCGCACCACCGCTTTGGCATCCGTGCCCACGAACACACTCCCCACACGGCACAACCCCAATCCCCAGACAAACACCCCCGTTCAGTCCCGGAATGGCGTGACCGACAACAGTCCCCGTAGCACGGACGCCTCGTCCGTGCGTCTGAAATCGCCCATGACCTTCGGGCACGGACGAGGCGTCCGTGCTACGAACCGCTGTCCAAGCGACTTCTGTCGGAAACGTCCGGAATTCTCAAAACAACGCAATCTCAAGTTGGCCGACCACTAGCGCCGGTGAGTTGGAAACACCGGCGGCTAGCGCCTTGCCGCTCACCGAATCACCAGTGTCAATCGGGGAAGTTGTTTCGAGCCAATTCGTTAGCCACGTTCTGGCGGACGTGACCACGACGGTTGGAACGGTCACAGAGGAGTTCTCGCATGAGCACCGCCACGGCTTACCCGCACATCGTCGTTGCCGATGACGGAACCGCACGGATTGGCGACACGCGTTACAAGGTCGAGCACCTCGCCGCCGAGCATTACCACTACGGTTGGACGGCGGAAGAATTGCTGCGCCAACATCCCGACCTGCGCCCGGAAGAGGTCTACGCGGCGCTGACCTACCTCTACGATCACCACGACGAGCTCGTCGCGGCCATGACGGCGAAGGCGGGTGACGCGGAGGGGGCTCGCAGCCGGCAGACGTTGTCGCGGGCGGAACTGTTGCAGCGACACCAGCGATGACGCGGCCCCCAGCCACACTACCTGGTGAAAGCGATCAGCGATCTGGCTGCTGGAATCGAAAATACTCGCAACGGACTGCTTCGTTTGAGTTACAGGTCATTTTTAGGTGCTTGCAAAAAATCGGCTGCCCCGGAGTGCCTCGAAAGTTGTCACCGTGATACCGGCAGAGATAGCAGTTCCGTAATGGGAATCCCTCGGAATGGGCACGCTCTACTCCTTCACGAAAGACGTGATCGGGAGGTGGCAAATAGTCTCCGTTTAAGTGTGAGCGAACTTGGCGTAAATCCATGATTCGGAAATACCGAATCTTGTCACCGGTGTTTCGTTGTCGGGTGGCAACTGCTGCCAGTGTTGATTTGTCGAGGACACACTTGCCACTCTCGTGAACAATGAACGCGTATGTCTCTTGGCCAGCACATTGACAATCCGAATCTGTCAGCATCTCACTGGTCGTGATGAAATTGACGAAACGTGCGTTCGTTGCATTTAGCTTTCGTGAGCGAATCTTTTCGAGGTCGGCCTCAGAGTTGATCGGAATCTCAATGATCCGTTCGCCTGACTTCTCCTTCTCTTCGGATAGGAAATGGGTCACGGCAATCTCAATGAAGACTCGCTTTTGGGGTTCGTCATGATTAAACAAAAGCAAATCAGGGATAAACGACTGCTCTCGTGGCTCTATCCGAAAGTCATTGTAGTGGTCAGTCAGATCGTACTGTTTGGATTTTGTTTGATCGAAGAGGCACGGTGTTCCCAATACATCTTGAAACTTGCGGCAAACGAGCGGGTGGTTCAATTCAATCAAGAACGGCGTTCCAGCCTCAACGCACTGTCGAAACGTGTCTGCGAAGACCTCCTTTGCAAGGCGATGGAGGTATGTCTCAGGATTACAGGTTGTCCCTGGATGATGTGCAAAATGTGGGCTGCGCTGTGTTCCTTTGACCTTCGCGATCAGACTGCGGTCACATGCAATGCAGACGAAAGTCTCGTCTTCTGAATGGCGTTCAAAGGCCAATTGATCGGCATCGACGATCTTGCTGTTCACCGTCTTTGCATAGCGGTATTGAACCATGACCAAAGTCCCTCAGGTTCGGAGCGGGAGGATATGGGGACAAAGGGAGTTAACGGCGCCGTCTCAGCCTTCCGCGCCTGAGAAAGGAAAGCGGCAATGAATTGCCGCAGTCCATGACGACTTCATCTCCTACACGACGCTACTTCACCTCGATGAGCTTTCCATCCTGTCGGGCGGAGGCGAGTGTGGCCTCCATCACCTGCTGGGTTTGCAGTGTGATCCGGCCCCACGATTCGTCGGGTTGGCCCGAGAGTGCCAGTTGCGAGAAGTTGCGGAACAGGTTGGTTTCCTGCGCATTCGGGGCGCTGTTGCCGTATTCGGCGATCGCCACCCGGCGGGTGTGGTCTTCCATGTTGAAGTCGCAACCGCGCGTCACGGACTTGGTGTTGCTGACATCGAACGAGACTTCGCTGCCGTAGAACGGACAGACGAAGTCGGGGACGCGGACAAACCCCTTCGTGCCGCTCAGATTGGCCCACTGCTGGTTCTCATTCAGGAACGAACAGTAGAAGCTGGCCGAGACACCGTCGGCGAAGAACAATTCCCCGGAAAACTCCATCGGGACCGGCGGGCCGCCGCCGGCGCGGCCGGCCTCGGTCAGCAGCCGACCGCTCACCTTGTGTGGCGTCTGGTATTTCATCGCCCACAGCGTGAAGCGGATGTTGTACCAGCCGAGGTCGCCCAGACATCCGAACGGTTCGAGGTCGCCGCTCGCCCGGATGTTGCTCGACACGAATTCGTCGGAGGCGGCGAAGCTGAACTGCGAATGGATGCGGCGCAGCTTGCCGACACTCGCGCCGTCGTCGAGCACTTCGCGCAGCTTCGGCAGCCGCTGGCTGTGCATGAACATCACGCCGTCCATGAACTGGACGTTGTTCTGCTTACACGCCGCCA
>JANMLE010001576.1:0-1301 GCA_031372385.1 Planctomycetota bacterium
TCGCCCAAGGCGATCTTCTTCAATTCGCCGCACAATCCGACGGGCGGCGTGATGACGCGCCAGGATCTGCGCGACGTGGCCGACCTGCTGAGGGGGACGAACGTGGCCGTGTTCAGCGACGAACCGTACTGCCACATGGTCTGGAAGGGGACTCACGAATCGCTGCTGTCGGAACCGGGGATGCTCGAACGGTCCGTCGCCGCGTACACCTTCAGCAAGAGCTACAGCATGAGCGGCTGGCGGCTCGGGTTTTCGGTGGCGTCGGCCGAGGTGTCGGATGCGATCGGGAAGATGATCAACACGACGCTGTCATGCACTCCGCCGTTGGTGCAATTGGCCGGCAAAGCGGCTCTCGAAGGTGACACCATCGAACGCGACACGGTGATGCAGAAGTTTCGCAAGAAGGTTGAACTGCTCACGAACGGACTCAACCGACTGGAGGGCTTTCATTCGCTCGACCCGGCGGCGACGTTCTATGTCTTCCCGAACGTCGCGCCGATCTGCAACCGGCTCGGCATCACCAGTCACGGGCTCGCGCTCTACCTGCTGGAGGGAGCCGATGACAAGTTCGGCGTGGCATGCCTGGGGGGCGAATGCTTTGGCGAAGCGGGGGGCGGCTTCCTGCGTTTCAGTTGTGCCGAGCCGGACGAGCGGCTGCAACAGGCGCTCGACTTCCTGCCGGTCGGCATCTCGCGCACGGACCGGATCGCCGCCTATCTGGAAAAGAATCCGAAGTACCGACTGGCGAAGCCGTATCCGGTGGCCTGATGTGCGGATCGCGTTTGACGAGGAGGATCGACCATGTCATCCGGGCCGAATATCGCCGTTCTTGTGTTATTGTTCACGGCGATGGTGCTTTCGTTTGTCTCGTTCCTGGTGTCGCCGCTCATCGCCTGGCGCAAGGGATACGCCCTGTACTTCTGGCTGTTTGCCTGCGGCCCGATCGGGCTGATCGTCGTCTCCTGCCTTCCCTCGACAACAAGCGCCGATACGCCCGAGCAGTTGGAACTGATGCAGTCCCGCGCGAACACCGCGGGAGCCATCCTCAGCGGGATCGCGTTTTTCCTGGTCGCGATGCTGATTCCAACATGGTTGATCGGAATGTAAAACCGGTTGGGAGCGGGCGCTCATCAACACTAACCCGAAACGTCGGCGCGGGAATGATCTCCGTGATAGACTTCTTCGAGTTCGAAACAAGACTCGTTGAGTCAAGATTCGCCAACAGGGGTCGGGTGTTCGGTTTTTCGAAATTGGCGGGAATCGGACTTGGGTCGCAAATGAGACTGACCTCCCGCCAATTC
>JANMLE010001668.1:0-7401 GCA_031372385.1 Planctomycetota bacterium
GTGCCGAGCAAATGGCCTCATCACGAGCGTCAGACCGCGATAAAACGTGTCTCAGCGAATTCTCCGGCCTCCTCAGCGGCCTCGCCGCCTAAACTCGAATCGCCAACCGCCAACAAGCCGATGTTCTGTCGGCGACGTCAACTATGTTCACATCGAACGTATTTGGGGGCAGTCTCCCGTGAGAATCTACGACTTCATGGTCGCGTGTCCGGGAATCGACGCCTTGTTCGACTCGATTCGTCAACACGGTCGCGGTGCCGCCTTGCAGGAATCAAAGTAAGTTTCGATCGCTCATTTCTCCTCGATTGCAAGTCCGGTTCTGGTTCGGGTAGCACTTCCGAACTGGGGCTAGCGCCCTGCGGCTAATTGAATTGCAAGAAACATTTGCCACACCCCGACGGTGAATGTGACACGCATCAGAGATTGCCGGTTCATGCGCCGTCTCCCGTCCTGTCGGCAGATGGCTTCGCTGTTCGTGGCTAAATTGCATATTTTGGTTGGGAACATAGAATGTCGCGACTCTTCCGCACCGAATTCGCTTCCATCCAAGCGATCGGGGACTCGGATTTCTCGTGAATTTCTGCAAGATCGCAACTGGGAGTACTCCGACATCATGGCGAACGTGGCGAAGCTGGCGACCGATGCATTGACCGCTGGAAACGGCATTCTTCGACTCGCACCGACCTGGGTTCCCCGTTCGTTTTTGCAGCCCGGCAAACGGTTGAAGCTGCACCCCGCGGACTACTACGCGCTCGGCACGCATCGCGGTGGGATTGACGAGCGGTGGTTCGGGTCGACGACCTTCGCCATGAATGACAACCGCGCTCCCGACGAAGGGCTCAGCTACGTCGTGTTCGGCGGCGAACGCTTCACGCTGAAGGACGCCGTGGAAGAGTTGGGAGCTGACATCGTCGGTCCCGCGATCTGGAAGAAGTACAAGCGGTGGCCGGTCTATTCGAAGTTCTTCGACAACATGGGGCCGATCCCCCACCACATGCACCAGAACGACAAGCAGGCGAAACTGGTCGGCCAGGAAGGGAAGCCCGAGTCGTACTACTTCCCCCCGCAGATGAACCAGATCGGCAATAACTTCCCCTACACGTTCATGGGGTTGGAACCGGGGACGACCAAGCAGAACGTGATCGACGCGCTCGCCAAGTGGAACGATGGCGACAACGGAATTCTGGATCTGTCGAAGGCATACCGTCTGAAGCCCGGCACCGGCTGGCTGATCCCGCCGTGCGTGCTGCATGCGCCGGGAAGTCTCGTCACGTATGAACCGCAGTGGGGTTCGGACGTGTTTGGAATGTACCAGTCGATGGTCGAAGGCCGCGCGGTTCCGCGAGCCCTGCTGACGAAGGACTTTCCGAAGAACAAGCACGACGACCTGAAATACCTGGTCGATGCGCTCGACTGGGACAAGAACGTCGATCCGAATTTCAAGGACAACAACTATCTCGAACCGATCCCCGTCGCGGCCACCGAAAAGGAAGGCTACGTCGACCGCTGGATCGTCTACGGCAAGGTCGATGGCAAACAGCTCTTCAGCGCGAAGGAACTGACGGTCAATCCGGGGGTCAACGTGACGGTCAAGGACGGCGGCGCCTACGGCTGGATCACCGTCCAGGGCGAGGGGACGATCAACGGTATGCGGCTGCAAACGCCCGCCATGATCCGCTTCGGCCAGATGACCGACGACGAAGTCTTCGTCACGGCCAAGGCCGCCGCCGAAGGGGTGATCATCGAGAACACCGGCACGGAACCGCTGGTCTCACTCCGTTACTTCGGCCCGAACGCCCAACCCGATGCGCCGAACGTGGGAGACCACAAGCAAGGGTAATCTCGTCGGCGTTGGTGGGGAGTGCTCCGTTGCCGTTCCAGATTGAGTACACTCAGGCCGCCCGCGATCAACTGCTGGCCTTGGCAGCCACAGACCGGGGGCGAATCGTCGATTCCGTGAGACTCCAGCTTCGGGATGAACCCCTGGTGGAGACTCGAAATCGCAAGCTGCTGCGTCCGAATCCCATCGCTCGATGGGAACTGCGAGTCGGGGATTTCCGTGTGTTCTACGAAGTTGATCTCAAGGACGGGACCGTCGAGGTTCTCGCTGTTGGAATCAAGTCGCACGATGTGCTGAACATTGGCGGGGAGCAAGTGGAATTATGAAAGCGATTGACATCGACCACTCCACCGACACACTGACAGACTTGGTTGGAACTGAAGTGACTGACACCATGATTCTGACGCGCGGCGGGCAGCCTGTGGGGGCGCTGATCCCGTTCAATGAAATGGACCTGGAGGTGGCGGCGTTGAAGGACAACGCTCACCTTCATGCGATTCTCGACGCGGCACGTGAACGCTCGCGGCGCGAGGGAACGATTTCGGAGGCCGACCTTCGGCGCGAGTTGGGATTGCCGCCGCATCCTTCAACCACATCCGCAACGGGAGGCTGACATGTCGATCGCAACCACCGCTCCGGTCACACTGGAGGAGTTTCTCCGCCGTGAGGCAGAAGCTCCGGAAGGCGTCACGTTGGAGCTGATCGACGGCGAGATTGTGGAGAGGCCGATGAGCACGCGCAGCCCCAGGCATTCGCAAACGTTGACGCTGGTGGGTGCGCGATTGTTGTCATGGTTGGAGACGCAACCGGGCATCGTTGGCAGCGTCAACACAGGTGACGTTCGTTGCCAATTGCAGCGTGATCCTGATCGAATCGTGGAGATCGATATCGGAGTCTGGATTGGTCCTGAATTCGTCGACGCTCCCTACGAACCGCCCATGTATGACGTGCCACCAACCGTCGCGATCGAAGTTCTTTCCCCTTCCGACACTCATGAGAACGTGACCGACAAGTTGCTCCTCTATCTGTCGAGTGGCGTCCCGCAGGCTTGGATCGTTGATCCCGACTTGGAAATCGTCACGATTCACCGCCCAGATGCCGACCCTCAATTGTTTTCATCGCGACAGACGCTGACCGCCGAGCCGGAGTTGGCCGGTTTCAGCGTGCCGGTCGCTCAGTTGTTTCATTCTCGTTCGACCTCCAGTGCCCAGAGTTGACAGGAACCGTTCATGAGCAATGTCTTTCCGAAGCTTCACAACGCGATGTGGCCGGGTTTGGTCGGCAAGGGTTCTCCGGGGGCCGAGCCGTTCATCGCGCTGGATCGCATGCTCGAGCTGACGACCCAGGCGGAAGTCAACGGACAGAAGTTTGAAGGGGTGGACCTGTTCCTCTTCGAACCGCACATCAACATCGACCTGAGCGACGATGACGTGAAGCGGGTCGCCGACAAGATCGCGTCGAAGGGACTGGCGGTCGGGTCGCTTGTCGCTCCCGTCTGGCCGGGGACGGTTGGAGACAGCGCGATGGGCGGTCCTGAGCAACGCGCGAAGTTCGTGCTCGCCGTGAAGAAAGCTTGTCGGATTGCGGACATCTTCAACAAGCACGGCGTTCGCAAGTACGGCGTTATCCGCATTGATGCAGCGGAGGGGCCGACTCACTGGTACGACGACCCGGTTGGAAATACGAAGAAAATTGCCGCGACGTTTCGCGAAGCGGGAGTTGTCGCGGCGGCGCATGGCGAACGGTTGGCGGCCGAGGGCGAAATCTGCTGGGCCGGCATGCACTCGTGGAAGAACATGGTCGATTTGCTGGAGCAAGTCGACATGCGAGGCTCGGTCGGTTTCCAAGCCGATCAGGCTCACACGTATCTCTATCTGATGGGCTACAACGCTCCGGAACATGCGCTGCTGAAGGAAGGCCACACGCAGGCGGAGTTCGACGCGGCCTACACCACGATGACCAACGCACTGCGTCCGTGGACGATCGACTTCCACGTCGCCCAGAACGATGGCACGGTGCATGGTTCGGGCTCGCACGACAAGACCGGAAAACACTGCCTGGCCGATGATCCAAAGGGCAAACTCGACATCACCACCACGGCAGGATACTGGCTGAAGGACGCCGCCGATCGAGGAATACAGCATATTTGTTGGGACGGCTGCATGTTCGCCAACGCCACCCTGGAAAACCCCAAGACTTGGAACACGATCCTTGGCGCGATGATCAAGGTCCGCGACGCTCACGGCTGGGACAAGTAATTCCCCGCAGTCGAACTGCCAGCGAGAAGAATTCTCATGCCAAGTCCGTTTCCCGGCATGGATCCGTGGTTGGAGAGCCCGACCGAATGGCCGGGCTTTCACGACATCCTGATCATCACAACGGTTGAGATCTTGCAGCCCCAGCTCCGGGCAATGGGTTACTACGCCAATCCGGGTGAGCGTGTCTGGTTGATGGAGCCGCATCGTCCGATCTATCCCGATGTGGCAATGATCCAGCACGTGCGGCATCCGGTTGCGACTCGCGCGCCGTCCGCATTGGCGGTGCTGGAGCCCGATGAGCCGCTCCGTGTCCCCGCCCCCATTGTGGAAATCCACGAAGGCTTCGTTGAGATCTTTGATGCGGCCGACAATCGGCTGGTCACGGGCATTGAATTTGTCAGCCCGGCCAACAAGGTCGACTTCGACGGCAGAAGACTCTACCAGCAAAAGCAGCAGGAGCTGCGTGAGGCCGGCGTTCATTTGGTGGAGGTCGACTTGATCCGTCGCGGACCGCATGTTCTCGACATTCCGCAGCGAGTGGTGGAAGAGGCAAGACCCTGGGATTATCTTGTGAACCTCGCGCGCCGCGGTTCGCGCGAGCTTGAGTTTTACGCCATTCCGATGCAGCAATCCCTGCCCCGGATTCGCGTACCGTTGAAGTCGGGTGGCGAAGATGCCACTCTCGACCTTCAACTGGCGTTCAACCGATCCTACGAAATCGGCCCCTACCCCGAACGACTGAACTACGCGGCGGCACCTCCAGAGCCTGCATTCACTGACGACCGTGCCCGCTGGGCCGACAAACTTTTGAGAACGAGAGGACTTCGATAATGGCTAAACCGCTGAACATCGGCATGGTCGGCTATGGCTTCATGGGCCGGACACACTCCAACGCGTATCGCAAGGTCACCAATTTCTTCAAGACGGAACACACTCCGGTTCTGAAGGCCGTTTGTGCCCGCGATGCCGGGAAGGTGAAGGAATTCGCCGACAACTGGGGATACGAATCGGTCGAGACCGACTGGCGGAAGCTGGTCGAGCGGAAAGACATCGACGCCATCGACATCTGCACCCCGAACAACCTGCACCACGACATCGCGATCGCCGCGGCGGCCAACGGCAAGATGATCCTGTGTGAAAAGCCGCTGTCGATGAACGCCGAGGAAGGCGAGGCGATGTGCCGGGCCGTCGAGAAGGCCGGCGTCGTCAACACGGTCTGGTACAACTACCGCAAGGTTCCCGCGGTCACGTTTGCGAAGCAGTTGATCGACGAGGGTCGGCTGGGTCGCATCTTCCACTACCGCGCCAACTTCCTGCAGGACTGGACGATCTCCGCCGACCTGCCACAGGGGGGAACAGCTCTGTGGCGTCTGGATGCCGCGGCGGCGGGAAGCGGTGTCACCGGCGACCTGCTGGCCCACTGCATCGACACCGCCATCTGGCTGAACGGCGGCGTTCAAAACGTCACCGCGATGACGGAAACGTTCGTGAAGGAACGCCAGCACACTCTGACCGGCAAGGTCGAGAAGGTCAGTATCGACGATGCGTGCGCGTTCCTCTGCCGGTTCGACAACGGTTCGTTGGGGCTGTTCGAATCAACCCGCTATGCCCGCGGTCACAAGGCGCTGTACACGTTCGAAATCAACGGCGAACACGCCTCGATCAAGTGGGATCTGCACGACCTGCACCGCCTGCAATGGTTCGATCACCGCGATGAAGGCGCACTGCGCGGCTGGCGGTCGATCCACGTGACCGACAGCGATCATCCGTACATGAGTCACTGGTGGGTTCCCGGCTTGCAGATCGGCTACGAGCACAGCTTTGTGCATCATGTGGCGGACTTCCTGGAGGGTCTCGACAAGGGGACGCCGGTGAGTCCCACGTTCCGCGAGGCACTGGAAACCCAGAAGGTTTGCGATGCGGTGTTGAACAGCGGCAAGTCGGGAAGCTGGACCGAAGTCGGATAGCATTCCCGCGGCAGCTCGCTATACTTCCGCCACACAACTTGAAAGCACGGGCGATCGGCCGCATCGCCCGTGTTTGCTTTTAGCCTGTTCAAAACCGCCGGATCTGACAGCCGTCATCTTCGGTGATCGCGACAAGGAGTTCGACATGGAGCGCCAACCCATTTCCCGCGAAGGCTACGACAAACTTCGGGACGAGATTCGTCTGATGGAGGATGTCGAGATGCCGAAGATTTCCCAGGCCATAGCGGATGCGCGCGCCGAGGGTGATCTGCGTGAAAACGCCGAGTACCACGCCCAGCGCGAAGCCCAGGGGATGACGCAGGCCAAGATCAACCAGCTCAAGTCCAAGCTGTCCAACTGCTACATCGTCGACAGATCCACTCTGCCCAAGGGTGTGGTGACGTTTGGATCCCGTGTCACGGTCAAGGATCTGAGCGACGGGGCTGTCGAACACTATGAGTTCGTCGGGCCGGGTGAAGACGATTACACGGGCGACGTGATGAAGATCCTCACGACCAGTCCGCTGGCGACGGGGATGATGAACAAGAAGATCGGGGATACCGTGGAACTCACGGTTCCGCGCGGGAAGTTGCGGTACGAAATCACGTCGATTGACGGTGAATGATTCGTCCGATGAGACTCGTTTGACCGCGCGGGCATCGCCCCGCGCGAGATCGATCATCCATGCCCAAGACGCGCGGGGCGATGCCCACGCGGTTATACTTCTCGCGGCCATGAATGAGACGGTTGTCCGAGCCGCGCCCCGTGAGGACGCGTTCTGTAGATCCCGCTTCCTCACGGGCGCGGCTCGAACGGCAAATGAAGCATTCCGGGCCGCGCGAGGTATAAACGAAGAACATCATCACGACTGCACTGCGGAACTGTTCCGATGGCATCCTGGTCCGCTTACGCCCGACAACTTGCCGAACAGGCCCGCGCTGCGTCGCGCAAGCTGGCCACGGTCACCGGTGCCCGGAAGATCGAGTGGTTGCATCGAACCGCCGAATCACTGCTGGCCCGGTCGGCGGAATTGCTCGCCGAGAACGAACGTGATCTGGCCAACGCACCGGGCTACGGCCTCAGTGCGGCGGAGATCGACCGTCTGCGACTGACACCCGTGCGGCTGGAGGGCATGGCGACCGCCCTGCGCGACGTCGCGCTGCTGCCCGATCCGATCGGCGAGACGATCGACTCGACCATCCGTCCGAACGGCCTTCGTGTGAGCCGGGTTCGAGTGCCGCTGGGGGTCGTGTTCTTCATTTTCGAATCTCGCCCCAACGTCACCGTCGATGCGGCGTCGCTCTGCGTGAAGAGCGGCAATGCCGTGATCCTGCGC
>JANMLE010001686.1:0-3191 GCA_031372385.1 Planctomycetota bacterium
CGATCAACGGGACTCGGATAGGCGCCGGGCTGGGACAACCCCGCGATGAGATCGCCGATGGACAACGTCTGCTGGTTCACTGTTCACGTCCCGTGACTTGTATCGAGTGGAGATCAAACCCCGAGCTTTTGATCCGCGCGTCATGATACTCCGTTCGCGGGCTCATACCGACAGGACCCGCTGATGGTTCTGGCAGCCAATCGAATCCATTAGACTGCGACAGCCGAACTTGCCGGATCGTCATGACACAGGAAAGGATCGACACCATGAGCAGTGAATTTGAGGGATCGCCGAAGATGTGGCCGCCGCTGGGGCTGCCGATCGGCAGTGTCCGGGCATTGCTGACGTTGATCGTGATGGCCGTGGTCATCACGCGGTTGGCGCGGGGCCTGGACGTCGATGTCCTGTGGATTCAGACGCTGCTGATCGCACTGGCGCACTACTTCACGTCGCGTCGCTTTGTCTCGCTGCCGCCGGACGTAATCGCGCGTCTGGAACAAGACGGCGTGATTGAGCGCGAACGTCATCCGCTGTTCCTGCCCAAGAATTCGATCCGCACGCTGATCGTGCTGGCGTTCGTGGGGCTGACGGTCTACCTGTACCGCGAGGAGCGCCTGTTTCACAACACGCAGGCCGTGTCGTTGATCGGCATCGTGTTCGCTTACCTGCTCGGTTCGCTGGCCCGGACGGTCGGCGGCTGGTTCAACCGCCAGCGGGTGAACCCACCGACGGGCACTTGGGGCGACATCAAGGCGATGACGGTGCTGGTCGTCCTGGTCCTGGCGTCGATTCCCGAGTTCATGAACCTGTCACTCGGCCTGCCGCCCGTGTTCCACCAGATCGCCCTGGGAATGATGCTGTTCTACTACGGTTCGCGGTAAGGATGCGGACTGCAACGGACGCACAACGGCACGATTGGGGGCTGTGCCTCTTTGACTTGCGAGAGTTCACCAAGACTTCATTGGTGACGCGCCCGACAAAAGCGGGACCGTAGTCCGGACCCCTTGGTCCGGACGGGCGAAGTGAGTGAACGAGAACGTCATTTTTCGGCAAAGAGATTTCGTCCGGACCAAGGGGTCCGGACTACGATCCTGTCTGACAGCGGTCGGTAGTGGGCAGTGGGCAGTGGGCAGCAAGCCACGGAGTGCTTCTGGCTATCCACGACCCACTCCTCAAAACGGCCACGGCAGCAGCACCGCGTGGTGCTGGAACAGCACGGCCCGGCCGGCGGCGCCGACGGCGGGGGTGAAGAAGAGGACGAACACGTAGAAGCTCAGCAAGGGCCAGAGGATGATGGCGCAGGCGGCCCGCAGGATCAGCCAGCTCTTGCGTTCTTTCCGTTGCGACCAGGAATAGGCCCAGCCGACGAAGATTCGGGCGGGATAGATCGAGGCGACGAAGACCGGAGTCAGCAGCCAGAGCATGTCCGGCGGCGTCTCAAACAGTTTGAACAGATACAGCGGCAGGGCCAGTGCGTACATCACGACGACCGACAACAGGAGCGCGATCGGAGTCCGTCGGTACATGGTGCGGACCGCGCGCAGTTCGAAGAGCGCCGACCAGCGTTGCTCCGCCGCAAAGCGGGCCTGCAGGAACGGCACCCAACTCAGGACGCACACCAGAAGGAAACCGCCGAACAGCGTGAGCAGCACTTGGCCGGGTTTGGAGGTGTCCCGCAGCGCACTGAACAGTGCGGTCGGAATGCACAGCCAGGCGAACGCTCCGATGAAGCCGCGCAGACCGAGCCAGAAGTGGTGGCGCAATCGCAGGGCGGCAATGAATTCGCCCACGGCCCGGCCCGCCAGTTCGGAATAGTCGCCGCGCATCAATCGCCGGACCAGCCAGAGTCCGTTCAAGGGCGTCGGCCAGAAGAACAGTCCGAGCCGACCGCCGCGCGCGATCGCCAGGACCACGTGAATCGCCACGCCGATCGTGACCACCGTCAAGGCAATCTGCCAGCCGACCGCCACGCCGGAACCCGGTGCGATCAGTTCGGCATCGCTGGCGGCGTCGGCGACCAATCGCACCAGCCAGCACCAGATCCACGTTCCAAACGCGATCCCGCCGAGCTTGGGGGCGAGTGGCAACAGCGGCATCGCGTAACGGAGTTTGCCGGTGCGCGCCACCCGGCCCTCGGCTTCAAGCATGTAGCCGAGCGCCAGGACATTCACGACGGGAATCGCCGCCAGCAGCGCCAGGAATGCGAACAGGCTGACAATTCCAAACGCGACTTCGAAGAGCCAGTAGGCCGCTCGTAGCGGATGCCGCAACACGTGGGGAAACGGCCGGAGGGAATCGAACGAAAAGTAGTTCTCTTCGGCGACGACATCCCAGTAGTTGACGACGGTGTCAGCGGGGGATGCGGGTTCGCCGACGGTCACGCTCGATGGCTTGGCCATGTCCTTTGAGCCGGCATCGGGTGACGGTTCGGCGATCGATTCAAACACGATCTCGTCGTCCAACGATTCGGGGTGCGGCTGCGGGTTAGTCTTCGCGGTTGAACGCGGGGTCACGTCATTCTCCCAGGATCATCGTGAGTTGCCGCATTCGTTTAACCCGGAGCCAACGGCGACGGCGGTGTGTGCCAACGCTGCTGATCCATCAGTTCGTCGTTCTTGGTGATTCAGAGCCTTGGCTTCCGCCGCCGTCGCCGTTGGCTCCGGGTTAAACGAAAGATTGAGTTCGCGGGCGTGATGGCACGTCACAGGCGAAAGAGTCTACCCCGGTTCCGCCGCAATGGTTGCAGCGCGACGCCTGAAACTTTCGATGCCGCCGCAGGGTAGTTGGTGTAGACTTGTGCCGCCACGCGGGTACGACTGCTCCTTTGGAATCCGAAGATGTCACCGGTCTCGATCCCGTTTGCTAAGACTCTGCTGCCGCTGTGCGTGGTGGCGGGTGTGTTCGCCGTCGTCGCTGCGGCGGCGCGGACGAATGTGATGCGCCGGCCGCCCGAGATTCCCGGCCGAGTCACCGCCGACGCCGATTCGGTGGTGACGCGCGTCGACCGGTTGTTCGCCACGAAGTGGATTGATGCCGGGGTCGTTCCCGCCAATCCCGTCGATGACTTGGCGCTGTTGCGGCGGTTGTCGCTGGTGTTGCATGGCACGGTGCCGTCGCTGGAAGAGATCCGTGTCTTCGAAGCCGATGCCCAGCCGAAACGGATGGAGCGATGGACCGAGCGGATGCTCAAC
>JANMLE010001701.1:0-2635 GCA_031372385.1 Planctomycetota bacterium
GGAGTCTTTGTCCCGCCGCACTGTCTCGATTTGAGCTTTTGTGAGCCCCGTCGTGCGGCATGAAAAAGACCCCCGACCCCTTCTCGGATAGACTCTGAAAGCGGTCAGCCCACCTCGCCGGCGTGGCTCTGGACGAGCGCCGACTTGGCATTGTGATGACCCGCTGTGTGACGTTTCGCGGTGTGCGCCGTTCTTTGGAAGTCGAATACTTTGAGATTCCACGTTGCCCTCCTTGTCGCGGTCGCCATGTCGGCGAACTCTTATGCGGACGAGACGATGCCCGGTCATCTCATCATCATCGGCGGCGGACTTCGGCCCGAGAATTCCGCCGTGTACGAGCGGTTGATCCGTTACGCCGGAGGCGCGGAAAAGGCCCGGTTTGGAATCTTTCCCACCGCCAGCCTCAGCCCCGCGTACGCGGAGCGCTTTGCCAAACTCCTGGCCAGCCGCGGCATTCCGAAGTCACAGATTCAGATTGTTGATCTGTTGGCGGCGAATGCTGGGAAGCAGGCAGCGAACCCCGAAGTCGTAGAACAAATTGGCCGCTGCACCGCGATCTTTTTCAGTGGAGGCGACCAACGGCGAATCACCCGCGCGCTGCTGAAATCCGACGGCACCGAAACCCCGGCCCTTGAGGCGATCCGCGCCGTGTGGAAGCGGGGCGGTTTGATCGCCGGGTCCAGTGCGGGGGCCGCCGTGCAGGGGAACCCGATGATCACGGTGTCCGGGTTGCCGGACGATTCGATGGATCAGGGGATGGACGCGCTCGACTTCGGCCGGACAACGGAACCAGCGCACCGCGGCGTGCTGGTCAGCCGCGGGTTGGGCTTCTTTCGGGGCGGGTTGATCGACCAGCACTTCACCCAGTTTCGGGGTCGGTTGGGGCGGCTGACTCGGGTGGTGATCGAGTCGAAGGTCCGCTTCGGGTTTGGCATCGACGAAAACACCGCCTTGGATGTCGCTCCGGACGGAACCATTGAGGTGATCGGAGCGGGCCAGGTGACCATTGTCGATGCCGCCGATGCGACGTGCGAGGATGGTCCGCTGGGATGTCGGATGGCCAACATCCGACTCCTCTGTCTGGCGGCCGGCGACCGCTTCGATCCCCGGACGGGCGCGGCCCATGTGTTCCGGGGGAAGACGCAAATCGTGGAGGGCACCGAGGAATACAACGGCAATTATCCGATCCCCGACATCTCCGGCACCGACGCTGTCTTGCAAGCGCTGATCAATGGTCTGGCAAACAACACGAGCCGTAAACAGGTGGCGTTCACCCTCAAGTACAACCAGCATTACGGGCACGGCTACCGGTTCACGTTTCGGGAGACGGATGAAACTCGCAGCTACACCGGCGACGTGAATGGTGATGAGTCGTATTCCATCGTCGGCGTGAGGCTGAACATCGACCCAGTGGTCATGACACTGAAACCATCGCACACGTCACTGCCGCTGGATCTGCCGGACGGACCGTCACGCAAGCCGATCGAAGCCCTCCTCTATCGGGGCATTCTCCTCGCGGACGAACAACATCGTTTCCGGCCGGACAATCCGATCACCCGCGCTGAATTCGCGAATGCGATCTGCCAAACGATTCACCTTGAGCCAAGGCGGCACGATCCTCCCCGGATCACCGACGTCCCTCCCGAGTCGCCCAATGCGGACGAGATCGCCCTCGTTGTCGGGGCACGGCTGATGGAGACCGATTCCCAGGGGGCGTTTCGCGCCACCGATTCGGTGACGCGGCAGGACGCGGCGATGACACTCGTCCGACTCGCCGAAGCCTACGGGGCGAAGCGTCTCTCTCGCGACTCCGTCAAACTCGAAGACGCATCGCGCATCTCCGCCACGCATCGTGAATACGTGTTCGCGGCAATGCACGCGGGCCTGCTGACAACCGATGGCGACACATTCCGACCCGCCGATCCCCTGTCGCGGCAACAGGCCGCCACCGCGCTCTATCGGGTCATCGGATTCCCGTGGTAGGGACATCGTTCGCGACTGGTCTCCGTTCAACACGGGATGTCTTCGACGGTGGACCGGGAGACCGAGCGAGCGGGAAGACGTGAAATCTGCGGCCAACCCGCCATTCATGACGCGCCTCAGACCGTATCGGTTGCGAAGGGGTGGAGAGCCGCGTCCATCGCCACAGACTCTGTCGGTGAAGGTAACGGCATGCAGGCCGCCAACATTTTCGCGCCTGGTTCTCGGTTACCGAAGACGGCCTCGCCAAGCAAATCTGCTCGACCGCTCGCATCCAGTGACCGGTGTCACCCGTCGGTTCAGCCACATTCATCTGCGTCGTTGCGCCCGCGTTCTGGGGATTGTGAGCCACTTGCAGCGGAGCGAAAGAACGCCGTGTCGGCTTGGTGTGTATCTTGTCGCATGTGGATGTGCCCGCGATACGGATTGAATCTTCAGGGCATGGACTTATCAAATTACTGAGCAGCACTCCGAATCTAATTGCTTGCATTATGCAGAATAGCACAGTAGTTATATGCGCGTTCATGTGCGACCGCCTGCGCGTTGGAGTCCCGATGATGAATCGTCGTGCGTTTTCGCTGGTCGAACTCATGGTAGCGGTGGCAATCATTGCGGTACTGCTGTCGCTGCTCACGCCGGCCGTGATGTACTCGCG
>JANMLE010001833.1:0-2151 GCA_031372385.1 Planctomycetota bacterium
CAACATGGCAACGACGCTGCAAGCCACCAGCGCGGCGACCTCGGGAGCAACCGTCTTCGCCTATCACGTTCGCGATCCCGAACGCTACGGTGTCGTCGTGTTGGACGCATCCGGACGGCCGCTCGAACTGGAAGAGAAGCCACTCCATCCCCGTTCCAACTACGCGGTGACCGGACTGTACTTCTACGATGCCGAAGCCCCCGCGATCGCCCGGTCGCTGAAGCCGTCCGCGCGTGGCGAACTGGAGATCACCGACCTCAACCGCGAATACCTGAACCGCGGAACACTGAACGTGGAGATCTTCGGCCGCGGAACCGCGTGGCTCGACACCGGAACTCATCAGTCCCTGTTGGAAGCATCGATCTTCGTCAGCGTGCTGGAGACCCGCCAGGGTTTGAAGGTGGCTTGCCCCGAAGAGATCGCCTGGCGCATGCAGTACATCACGGCGGACCAGTTGCGGAAGTTGGCCGAGCCGATGAAGAACAACAGTTACGGCCAGTATCTGCTCGATCTGGCGAACTCGCAGGTTTGATTCCGTCGTGCGGCGCGTCACCGGGCTTTGGGCGACCGGCAACTCTTGATTTACCCGCCACCGAGTTTACCTCGGTGGCTCGACGGCTTCTGCACTACTTGAATTGTTGAGGCCCAGAGTAGTAGTGCAGAAGCCGCCGAGCCACTGGGACAAGCCCAGTGGCGGGGAAGCTAACTCTTGCCGCTCGCTTTGGAGCCGATCACCGGCGACGTGCTCGCGCGCGGCGGACACCCCGCGGACCCTCCCCAACCGTTGCGACCGGCATTCATGATCGCGACGGCTGGCAGCCTATCTCGCTCAATCCTTCCGATTGGGTTGAGTGTTCCGGTGACTCGGAAGGCAATCGCGTTGGCTGATGCGGCGTGGTTGGATTCCGGCGTTCCCGCGATGCGGTTTCAGCATGTCGCAGCGGGCATTCCCGGCACGACACAATCAGTCGCCCGTGGCTTCCGCAATCGAGTCCATCACTCCCATCTTGTCGCGCGCCGGTGGCGAATCGGGGGCAATCTGCCGTCAAACTCGTGTCCAGTTTGACCAAGCGTTACGAGCGCTTCAATCGGCACGTGAATTGACGTAACAGCATTGCGAAATAACAGGTTGAGAGATTCAAGGCATCGCGCCTGCAAGGCCGATCAAATGTGGTAGTCCCGCCAAGAGCAACCGTTGCGAGGCACCCGAAGTCAGCGTGGTGACAACCTCGTGAGAATGCGGCGCCGAGGTGGCGTCTGCGGACGTTGTTTTTGTGGACGACGTACGTTCAGCGGTCGTAACGACCGGAACAAGGTGATGGCCAAGCCGTTTGAGTTGCGACGCGCGTCGCAGGCGGCGCGGATCGGCCGCCTGGAATTCCACGACTGACCGACACCTGCGTTCCGCGGGTATGGACGACCCAAGGTTCGAGATTCCCAAGGGAAGGAGACGTTCTTCTATGCGATGGATCAAGATGACTGGAGCCGTGCTCGTTGCGATGAGCATGGCCAGCTTGGCGGAGGCCGGGCTGTTTGGAGGTCATTCGGGGTGCTGCGGCGCCTCGAAGGCCGCCTGCTGCACCGCGACTACTCAGCCGGCGTGTTGTAAACCCGTGATCGTCAAGCCATGTTGCCCGACGGTCCACACCTATCAGCGGCGCTGCTCGGACATCAAGCCTCCGTGCTGCGACAGCTCCTGTGCTCCGGCCAGTTGCTGTGCCCCCGCTGGCAACTGCAACAAGGGTTGCGCTCCGGCCTGTGCGGCTCCCGCCGCCAACTGTGCTCCAGCCGCCGCGGCTTGTGCACCGGCCTGTGCGGCTCCCGCCGCGAATTGTGCTCCGGCTTGTGCAGCTCCCGCTGCGGCTTGCGCTCCGGCTTGTGCGGCTCCCGCCGCGGCTTGTGCGCCGGCTTGTGCAGCTCCCGCTGCGGCTTGCGCTCCGGCTTGTGCGGCTCCCGCCGCGAACTGTGGACCGGCCTGTGCTCCAGGCTGTGCCGCTCCCGCTTGTGCTCCGGCCTGTGCGGCTCCCGCCGCGACAGCTTGCTGCCCAAGCAACACTCGTTGCCTGAAGAAGTCGAGCTGCTTCAAGGGTCTGTCGGGACTCTTCGGCAAGTGCTGCAAGTCCTCGTGTGCTTCGACGGCTTGTGCCCCAG
>JANMLE010000490.1:0-1934 GCA_031372385.1 Planctomycetota bacterium
GCTCGTCGTTCCTCACCCGCCACTGGGCTCGTCCCGGTGGCTCGACGGCTTCTGCACTACTTCTGCACTACTCCGAACGAGCCCGCTTCAGACTAGGAGCCTGTCTTGGTAATCCGCAGCGGGGGCTGCTATAGGTTGCCCCGGTGTTTGCGAGGTCGGCGAGCCGTGTGATTTGGTGGACAGGGAGGTTCGGCGTGAGCGAGAAGACGTATCGGGCGTGGCAGCCGGATCAGGCGTGGCTGTTGCCGCCTTCGCCGCAGGACTGGTTGCCGGAAGGGCATCTGGTCTACTTTTTGATGGATGCCGTGCGGGAACTCGACATCGGGGCGATCACGGCTCATTACGAACGCGAGTTGCGGGGTTACCCGCCGTTTCATCCACGAATGATGCTGACGTTGTTGATCTTTGGTTACGCGACCGGCACGCGCTCGTCACGGAAGATCATGCAGCGGTGCGAGCAGGATGTCGCTTGCCGGGTGATTGTGGGCGAGGACACTCCGGACTTTCATGCGATCAGTGAGTTTCGTCGGCGTCATCTGGCCGCCTTCGAGCGGCTGTTCGTGGAGGTGTTGAGGTTGGCGTCAGCGTCGGGGTTGTTGAAGGTGGGGCGGCTGGCATTGGACGGGACGAAGATCAAGGCGAATGCGTCGCGGCACAAGGCGATGAGTTACGACCGCAGGCAGACGGAAGAGATTCGACTGCAACAGGAGATTCGCGAACTGCTGGCTCAGGCGGAGGCCGAAGATCAGGCGGACGATGCCCGGCACGGAGCGAACCGTCGCGGCGACGAACTGCCGGACGAACTGCATCGTCGCGAGTCGCGCTTGAAGAAGATTCGCGAAGCCAAGGCGGCGTTGGAGGAGGAAGCTCGCGCGAAGGCTGCCGCCGAAAATGCGGCGAAGAACGCGATTCGTGAAGCGGAGGGGAAGGAGCCGCAGCCGATCAACCTGGATGAAGTGAGGCCCGATCCCAAGGCACAACGCAACTTCACCGACCCCGACTCGAAGATCATGAAGGCGTCGAACAAGGGCTGGGATCAATGCGGCAACGCTCAGGTGCTGGTCGATGAATCGCAACTGATCCTCGCGGCCGACGTAACCCAGCAAGCCAACGACGTGCAGCAAGTCGCGCCGCTGCTCGACCGGATGGAAGCCAACCTTGAGGCGGCCGAGATCGTCGAACGTCCGCAGGAGTTCGTGGCCGACGCGGGCTACTACAGCGACGATAACACGCAGTGCGTGGTGTCGCACGAGATGGTCCCGTACATCGCGACGCAGCGACTGAAACATCACGAAGAACTGCCGCCGGTGCCGCGCGGTCGCATTCCGAAATCACTCACCCCGAAGCAGCGTATGGCCCGTACGCTGCGAACGAAGAAAGGGCGTGCCACCTCCAAGAAACGAAAGGGACAAGTCGAACCCGTGTTCGGTCAGATCAAACAAGCCGGTGGCTTCCGCCAATTCGCGATGCGAGGACTCAGCAAGATGAAAGCCGAATGGCAACTCGTCTGCCTGACGCACAACCTGCTGAAACTCTGGCGCGCCGCCCCGGCCTGATCGGCCCCCGACCGAGACCGACGACGCGATCGTTTCACCGAAAAACCCAACAAAACCCGCCGGCCTCAATTACAAGGACAGGCTCCTAGCCCGGATGATTCACCACGAAATACACGAAACACACGAAAGGAATACGGTGAGACAGGATGCGTGACATGTCAGTGCGTGCGTGAAACGACAGAGTGTTTCTGATGACATTCGACTCAACCTCCTGACTTTCGTGTCTTTCGTGTCTTTCGAGTATTTCGTGGTTCAAGTCATGAACAATCCAAGATAGACGCCACGCACGGAGTTTCAAAATGCATTGCCGCGCCATTTCGTTTGTGCTTCTCATGCTGACCTGTCTTTCCGGCCCGGCGCGTGCCGACGAAGCCGCGG
>JANMLE010000006.1:0-1153 GCA_031372385.1 Planctomycetota bacterium
CCGCTCCAGGTCTTCCGCCTCGACACACCGATACGCCAGCCGCGCTTCGGCCAGCGCCCGACAGATCTCGCCAATCTGCGGCGCGATCTCCTGGGTGAAGAACAACCGCTTGATCGTCAACGGGGCGGTCTCGAACCGCGAGCGCACGGCGCTCAGACCACAGATCGACAGTTCCTTCGTCCGCATGAATCTCACTTTTCCAATCAATCGCATGTCGGGACTGCCGTCCACTTCTGAGCCCCGCCGTCCAAGTCGCTCATCACGGCGATGGTGAGCGACGCAACAAATCGACGTCGATCAAATCCTGCGGTCGTCCCGCGGCCAGTTTGGACGCGATCAGGTCATCCTTCGAGAGAATGGGAATCATCAGGCCGTCAACATCAATGATGATCCGCCGATCATACGCCCCGGTGAAAGGCAGGTCGCCCAATGACATCAGGACATCGACCCGCATCGGTGGAACACCCATTTGGTAGACGTAGCCTTGCTGTGTGAAATCCAGCGGTCCGAGTCCCGTCAAAGGCGCCCCGAACGCCGCCAGTGCGCGGTAGCAGCGGTCCGCGTTTTCGGGCGTTGGTTCGATCCACAGGTCCAAGTCTTTCGTGTAGCGCGGCTCGGTGTAACGAATCACCGCGTAACCCCCGATCACCAGGAACCTAACTTGGAAATCTTCCAAAAGTTTCAACAGATCTCTGAAGTCGGAGTTCACCGGGATCGTTTCCTTTCCAGCGATGGGCCGTCTCCACCAACTCCCATGCGGCGGCAAAGCGGGCCGCATCGGTCTGTGACTGCCAGAACTCAATATCGAATTCACGACCGGCGTCTTCAATTCGGACGTAGCGCTCGACGAACCGCGTGCTGTCAGGAGTCCCCAATGTTGATGACATGTGTCGCCCCCCAATGAGCTCTGCCGTCACGCCAAGATATCCGTGACGACCTTGCCGTGGACGTCGGTCAATCGGAAGTCGCGGCCCTGCAAACGGTACGTCAGCTTCTCGTGATCGATCCCCAGCAGATGCAGGATCGTCGCGTTGAGGTCATGCACATGGACCGGCTTCTCGGTGATGTTGTAGCTGAAGTCGTCGGTCTCGCCGTGGACGAGGCCCGGCTTCGTACCACCGCCCGCCATCCACATCGTGAAGTTGCGCGGATG
>JANMLE010000031.1:0-1090 GCA_031372385.1 Planctomycetota bacterium
TCCGCGCCGTCGCCAGCCGCGTTCGTCTCCTTGCAGATGAGTGCCATACACGGTCCAGGTGATGAAGAAGCCAATCGGTTCATCAGAGTTCATGATGCGGTTCTCGAATTGTCGAATTCGATCAATCAGCCACTGAATCAATCAGCCGCAGGGCGCTAGCCCCGGTTCTGTGACGCGCCCGGTTCCGTCACGCGGCGACGATTTGATTCTATCGACCCCGAACAAACCGGGGCTAGCGCCCTGCGGCTGATTGGCGCATCCGTCGCCGCGGGTTTCAATCCACGGCGACCTTCGACGGTCGCTCTGCGACCAAGGACAAGAACCCGGCCGACTCGTGGAGGGAACTGCGGGGTGCCACGGTCAGGGAGTCTTCGACAGGGCCGTACACTTCGGTGAGCGAATGTCGGATGCCAGAGTCACACCGTCTGCGGGATGGTCGTGCTTGTGGCTGTGATGGCTCCGTCAACAATCCACGTCTCTTCTTCATTCGCACGGCCACGTCGAAGACTCCGTGACCGTGGTATCCGCACCCGGCGTTTGAAGGGGCGTTCTGAGCGAGTCATAGTTTGCACGCGTTCGTCGTGTCGGCCGTCTCAATCCCTTTTCGGAATTCAGGAGTCGTGAGCATGTTGGCGAATCGAGCGATCAGAGTTGCTTTCCTTGCGGCACTCTTCACGGTGTTGGCTTGGACAGCGCCGCGTGTGGGTTCGGCGGCGGAGCCGGAGGTCATCACGAATTCGATCGGGATGAAACTCGTCGCGATTCCGGCGGGGGAGTTCCTGATGGGGGCCGAGGAGGAGCGGGCCGATACGTTGAACCGGTTTCCCTACTGCGATCCCAAGTGGCTGGACGGTGAGTTGCCACGGCACAAGGTGCGGATCACGAAGTCGTTTTACATGGGTCAGCACGAAGTCACGCTGAATCAGTTTCTGAAGTTCTATCACGCGGCGAATTACAAGGTGGAGATCGAACGAGACGGCAAGCCGAGTTGGGGCTATCAGGATGGCAAGCTGATTGAGTCGAACCGGTTTCGTCCGTGGGCACCGCTGGCTTGGAAGCCCGAGATGGATCATCCGGTGATTTACGTGTC
>JANMLE010000036.1:0-5732 GCA_031372385.1 Planctomycetota bacterium
CCCGCGCGTCGCCCGCGCGTGCCGCCCAACCCGCGCGGGGGGTGGCCCCCGCGGTTACACGACGATACGTCACTTTCGGCCGCGCGACGTATCTGTCCGGTGCCGGGCCCCCGGCTGCGGAAGTGCGGTTCTGCACCCACGTGACTCTCTGACTTGCACCACCGGTTCGCCGCGCACAATCGTCGCAATCGATCCGCGCGCAACAGACTTGTCCGCCGACACCGGGGTTGTTTCCGGGCAACGTCGAAGCGTGACCTATGTTTCCCGAAGACAGCGCGGACAGTGTGTGCGCGCTGAACCCGAGCCGCGCGCCACCCCGGCGCCCCTCTTGTGAAGTTGCGTTCGCGTGGTTTCGTAGCTGAATTCGCAAGAATTCAGATTGAGGGATCGATCCGAAAGCACCTGAATTCTTGGGAATTCAGCTACCGTCAAGAATACGGCACAACTTCAAGACTCGCCTTCAAGGACATCGATCATGCGGGACAAGTCGATCGCCGTGCTGGCGTTCGGACTGTTTCTCCTCACGACGGCGACGCTCTTTCTGCGTCCGGCCGAACTGTTCGTTTGGATGGCCGACTGGCCGGTCTACGAAGTGCTGATTCTCTCCACGTTTGCCCTCGCCTTTCAGTCGTTCACCGGACACTTCTGCTGGTTCATGCTGGCGCGACAGCCGGTGACGCTGTGCGTCGTCGGGATCTTTGTCGCGATCGCCCTGTCGCACCTGCAGTCCATCTATCTCGGCGGCGTGATCGATTCGGGAACGCTGTTCCTGAAGACGCTGATCTACTACGGACTGGTGATCACGACCGTAAATTCACCGAGCCGTTTGAAGACGTTGCTGCTGACCGTCGCGGTCTGCGCGTCGACGATGGTCACGCTCTGCGTCCTGGACTTTTACGAGGTCTACGACTTTGAATTCATCGAGCACTTGGACGACATCCAAGGTTATGCCGACGAGGACGAGGATGAGGAAGGGGTCATCGTTGTCCGGCGCATGCGCGGCACGGGGATCTTCCAGGATCCCAACGACATGGCGATGGTGATCTGCGCGACGAGCATCATTTGCGCGTACTTCCTGACCGATCCGACGGTGAGCAAGCTGCGGCTGTTGTGGTTGTTACCGTTGTTGATCCTGTTGGTCGGGCTGTTGTCCACCAAGTCGCGCGGTGGACTGTTGGCCTGCGGTCTGGCTGGATTGACGGTCCTGTCGGTCCGTTATGGCGGCCGGGTCGCGTTGGCGGCGGCGTTGGCCGCCGTTTGCGTGGTGCCGCTCGTCGCGGGACGGCAGGCTGAAATCGACATGGAAGAGGGGGGGACGGGACACGAACGACTCACCCTGTGGCGTGACGGCTTCGCGGAATTGAAATCGCCGGCGCTGCTGTTTGGCACGGGCCAGGGGTCGTATGTCGACATCACCGGCGGACTCGTCGCCCACAATTCGTTCGTCCACTCGTATGTTGAACTGGGGTTGTTCGGCGGGACGATGTTCTTCGGCTGTTTTTTCTTCATCGGGATGCAGTTGTACCGGATGGGGCGGCTGCCCGAGCCGGTGCTGAACGCCGAACTGTTGCGGATGCGTCCCTTCATTTGCGCGATGGTCGTCGGCTGGTGCATGTCCATCTTTTCGCTATCGCGCTGCTACGTGGTGCCAACCTACCTGTTGATCGGCACCTGCGCCGCCTATTTGAACCTGGTCTGGATTCACACCGAGTCCGGGGAACCGCTCGTCATCTGGAACCGCGGCCACGCGATCCGGCTGAGCGTGGCGAGCGCCACCGCATTCTCGGGGTTGTATCTCTTCACCGCCGTGATGGCACGCTGAGACGAGGGCTCAATGACTGTCATGATGCTCACCGATGTCGAAGCACCGCCGGGCCAGCCGCCCGCGCCGTGGACGGGATCGCCGCAAACGGGACCGACGCCGTCGGAGCCGTCGCAGCCGAGACCGCTGTGGCTGCAACTGCTGAGTTCGAGCGAGCGCAGTACCGCAATGCGACAGTGGCGCGAGGTCGAAGCCGCGTTGTCAAACCGCCGGTTGATGTGCTCCTCCACCTGGACCGAGACGTGGCTGGACCATTACGGGGCGCTGGTGCCGCACCGGTTTGTCATCGCCACGCGCGGCGGACAACCCTGTGGAATGGCGCTGCTCACCAGTGGCGTCGGCCAGCACGAGGGGCCGTTTCCGCTGAGAACATGGCACGTGGGAACGGCCGGCGAACCGGACGCCGACTCGGTCTGCATCGAATACAACTCGCTGCTGGTCCGTGACGAAGACCGCATCGACTTCACCCGGCAACTCTTGGAGTGGATCAATTCCCAGTCCGATTGCGACCAGGCGCACTTCGACGGATTCACGTCCGACGACATCGCACACCTGCTTGCGGACAACCCGCGGGCACTCGTCACGCGAAGAACGTGTCGCTACTTCGATCTCCGGGCGGCGCGCGAGGCGAACGTCGAGCCGATTGAACTGCTCGGTCCACGGACCCGGGCCAGCCTCCGAAAATCAATGCGTCGACTGGGACAGCCCGTCGGCGAATGGGCGGCATCGGCGGAACGGGCCGAGGAAATGTTTCACCGGATGGTCGAGCGGCATCAGGCACGCTGGAACGCCCTCGGTCAGCCGGGCTCGTATGCCAGCCGTCGCTTTCGCGAGTTCCATATTGATCTCGTCCACCGCCTCGTCCCGATCGGGGCACTGGGAATGTACCGCGTGACGTCACCCACGGGGATTCTCGGATGCACCCAGGTCTTCATCGATGACGACCGCGCGGTCGGTTACCAGAGTGGTTGGACTCAACAATCCGGCGATGCCAGCCCCGGTCTGGTGATCACGTACATGTGCATGGCGGAATGTCAGCGCCGTGGTCTCGACCAGTTCGACTTCATGGCGGGCGAGTCCGACTACAAGCGGCGGTTGTCGACGCACGCGT
This sequence comes from Planctomycetota bacterium, assembly GCA_031372385.1. Classification (GTDB taxonomy): domain Bacteria; phylum Planctomycetota; class Planctomycetia; order Planctomycetales; family Planctomycetaceae; genus Schlesneria. The sequence continues at coordinate 2,934 of JANMLE010000036.1, forward strand.
CCGAACTGGCGTGGGTCGCGCTCCGGCGGCCCCGGTTGAAATTCGTAGTGCTCGACAAACTGCGGCAGATCAAGCAGGCGCTGGCCCGGATCGGCGCAACGCTGAGCGGAACACGTTCTCCATCCGTGGCTGTCGAAACGTCCGATCCTGTCGAAGCCGAGTAAAGGAAAAGGTTGCATCATGTCGATTGCCGAACTGAGTCCGACTCCCCACGAAGCCGCCGCCACGGAGAGCCCTCCGCTGCGCGTCTGCCATGTCAGCCTGACCCTGAAGACGGGCGGGCTGGAGCGGCTGCTGGCTGACATCGCGCGGCACCACGATGCCGCACACTGCCGGCCCGAGTTCCTCGCGCTGACGGACGTGGGCCGCTTCGCCGATGTGATCCGTGATGCGGGCTGCCGGGTCCATACGCTCAGTCCCGCGGGACGCTTCGGACAGATGCGGCAAATGGTTCGCCTGTTTCACGCCGGGCGGTTCGATGTCGTCCACACTCACAACACCTATCCGCACATCTACGGCAGCATCGCCGCGCGACTGGCCCACGTCCCAGTGGTCGTCAACACGCGCCACGGTCAGCGCGCGGGACACGGCTGGAAGTCTCGAACGCAGTTTCGCTGGGCCAGCCGCCTGGTCGATCGGATCATCGCCGTGTCGGACGACGCGGCGCAACTCTGTGTGAATGCCGACGGCGTGTCGCCCTCCAAGGTGATGCGCGTCTGGAATGGGATCGACGTCGAGGACTTCCAATTCACGGGGCCTGGCACGGCACCGGTCGCGATCTCGGTGGCCCGGCTGTCGGCGGAGAAGGATTTTCCGACGCTGCTGCGCGCGATGTCGATCGCCGTGCGCGATGTCCCGGATCTGGTGCTCAAGCTGGTGGGGGACGGCCCCGAACGGACTCACCTCGAACACTTGACGCGGAAATTGAACCTGACGCGGCAGGTCGAGTTTCTGGGTGATCGCTCCGATGTCCCCGCGCTGCTGGCCGGTGCCGGATTCTTCGTGACGGCGTCGCTGACCGAGGGGATCTCGCTCACGCTGCTGGAGGCGATGGCGGTCGGCCTGCCGGTGATCGCCACGAGTGTCGGCGGCAATTCGGAAATCGTCGATGCTCCGCGCACGGGGCAACTCGTTCCACCCGGCGATGCGGCCGGACTGGCCGCCGCAATGGTCGCCATGTGCCGCCAACCGGAACATTGGCAGGCCATCGGCCGGGCGGGGCGCGAACGCGTGGAAGAACACTTCGAAGTCCGGCGGATGGTGTCGGATTACGAACGACTGTATCGGGAACTGCTGGCGAACAAGATCTGTCGCTGAGAAACAACCTGTCGATTGGCATACGGAACCCAACAATCATGTACGGACAACTGTATCGACATCTGCTGCTTCCGCTGTTCGACGGCGTGGTCAAGGGACGCCGCACGATGGCCCACTGGCGCGACGCGGAACGGAGTCAGTGGTGGTCGCGCGAACAACTGGAGGAGCTTCAGCTTCATTCGTTGCGGTCGCTGCTTCAGCACGCCCAGCAGACGTGCCCGCACTACGCTGCGGAATGGAGTGCGCGGGGACTGGACGCCGCGCGGATTCAGTCTCTCGACGACTTCTCCGCGTGGCCGTTGCTGACGCGCGACGTCATCCGGCAACAGCGTCTGAAGCTGCGGACAACCGCCGCGGTGAAACGGATGACCAAGGCGACCGGCGGTTCCAGCGGCGAGCCGTTGCAGTTCGATCTCGACAGCGGCAGCAACGACCGGCGTGTGGCGATGACCCACCGCGGTTACGGCTGGGCGGGTGCCGCGCCGGGGACCAAGCAACTGTTCATCTGGGGGACGCCCGTTGGCAAGGTGCCCCGCTGGAAGCGGATCAAGATGGACCTGCATCACCGTTTCGACCGGCATCTGATCCTGAGCTGCTTCGAATTCACCCCGGACCGGATGCGCCAACACTTCGAACACATGAACCGGTATCGGGCCGAGGTCATCGTCGCGTACACGAATCCGCTGTACGAGTTCGCCCGCTTCCTGAAACAGGAGGGGCTGACTCCCGTTAAGCCCAAGTCGATTGTGGTCGGGGCGGAAAAGTTGCACGCCTTCCAGCGCGAGCTGATCGAGGAAGTGTTCGGCGCCCCGATCTTCGAGACGTATGGATCGCGCGAGTTCATGCTGATCGGCGCAGAGTGCGATCGTCACACGGGGCTGCATCTGAGCATGGAGAACCTGCTCGTCGAAATTCTGAACGACGACGGTTCGCCAACGCCGCACGGACAGGAGGGCAACGTCGTCATCACCGACCTGTTCAACTACGGAATGCCGTTTGTGCGCTACGTCAACGGGGACCGTGCCGTCGCGGGCTTTGAGCTGTGTCCCTGCGGTCGCGGGCTGCCACTGCTGAAGAAGGTGGTCGGACGCCAGTTGGACACGCTCGACACACCCGACGGACGCAAGATCCCCGGCGAGTTCTTTCCGCACCTGATCAAGGAGTTTCCCGCTGTGCGGCGGTTCCAGGTCGTCCAGGAAAAGTTGGAACTGATCACGGTAAAACTGGTCGTCGACGGCGGGCTGACGCTGACCGAACGGGAACACATGCTGACCGAGATGCGCAAATGTACGGGCACGCAGGTCGACATCCGGCTGCAAATGGTCGACGACATCCCGCTGACAAACGCCGGCAAGTTGAAGGTCGTCGTGCATGCCGTCTGACAGACCATCCAGGAAGGGGTCGGGGGTGATTTTTATACGCCGCGAAGACCCACAAACTAGGACAAAAAGGTATATAAGGGGACGTAAAAAAAAAACAACC
>JANMLE010000068.1:0-1579 GCA_031372385.1 Planctomycetota bacterium
CAACATCGTCGCGCGACTCGGCCGCAAGATCCAATGGGACGCGACCAAGGAAACCATCATCGGCGACACCGAAGCCGCGGCAATGCTGTCACGCCCATATCGCCAGCCGTGGTCGCTGGTTTAGCACCGGGTGGCCGTGTCTGGTGCATCGAAGAGAACGAGTGTGCCACTGCTTCGGAGTCCTCGGAGAAGCAGTGCGAGGGCGAGTCAATTCGGCAATGGCACTGCTTGTCCCAAGGCGGCCAAGCAGTGGCACGCCGTCTCATCTGCACGGATCAAGCCGGGCCACCCAGCCCCACGCGAACCGGCGAACGGAGTGATGTCGTGGACGCCTACTGGTTCACTTGGTCGACCGAGCCGTCAAAACGCCGGGTGGATTCGGAAGCGATTGGGGCGGATGTTTTTGAACTTTTGCTTGAGGTAATTTAGCGTTTCCTTCTGTTCGTTGCGGGCGAAGTCGAGGAACGTTTCCGTGACCGTGACGAGGACTCCGCCGTCCAGTTCCTCGACGCGCCACGCGGGCGTGTTCATCAGGAACTCCTTCCCGTGCTGCTCGACGTAGTGGGGTCCGAAGTACGTCACCCAGAACAACCGCTTGAGTTGCGCGGCCTCGACCTGCTTGTCCTTGACGTCCCCGCCGCCCCATGTGTCGTCGGCATAGGCCAGACACGGTTTGACGTGTGGGATGACCAGTTTCAGAAACTCCCTCCGACCGTGCGCCATGTCTTGCACGGCTGTTTCGTATTCGGTGAAGTCATCGCAGAGGGGCCGTGCGCCGATTAGGAACGACTCGTCCAGCCCAAGGGCACCGTACATTCCTTGAAAACAATCGTCACTTCCCCAGCTTGGGTTGGATTGCTTCAGCAACCGATGTGAGGCGAGCACTATCTTGACCAAACTTCCATTCTCCTCCACTTTCAGTTCCGGATTCGGATCTTCAGGCGTCGGATACGGCCCGGTCGTGTAAAAGACAACGCCCAGTTGCTTCAGCAATCCAAGCACTGATCGGTGAAACTGCTTTTCGTCCGGGTTGATCGCCGTGCAATGCACAAAGTAACAACAGACCTTGTGAAGTTCGTATTCCCGATCTTCGGGTTCTTGCTCTTCCATCGCGCATTCCTACTTGAAGCCCAGAAAGTCAGCGTAGGGTGGGACAAGCTCGCTTCGAGCGCCGGCCCACCATGAGAAACCATCGAGAATGGATGGTGGGCCGGCGCGGCGAAACGCCGCTGGTCCCACCCTACATTTTCCCCACTTTCAAACGGGACCGAGCCGTGTGGCACTGGCCAGTCATCACCGCTGGTAGATTGGCAGGAAGCCGTTTTCGATTTGCAGGATCGTGCAGTTCATCGCCGTGGTGTAGACCGGGCCGACGTGGCCCTCTTTCCAGGCGCCTTTCGCCGACTGCTGGGACATGATCTGCTTGGCGATCGGCGAAAAGTACTTGTCCCATTTCTCGTCGCCCAGCCGGTACTGGACCTGCGCGTAGTAGTAGTGGGCGTAGTGCCAGTGTCCGAACATCTGGTTCTGGTTGCCGGCGTTCAGCATGTTCTTTTCGCAGTACTTCATCAGCTTCTGC
>JANMLE010000100.1:0-2076 GCA_031372385.1 Planctomycetota bacterium
GGCTTCAGCGGCCCGGACGGAATGGGGGTCGCGGTGAGGTCGCTCTGCCGACTGCTCGATTACGTCGAGATCGGCTACAAGCTGCGCGGCTTCGACGACATCAAAGCGGCCCGCGGGTTCTGAAGAGAGTGAACCACGAAACACGCGAAAGACACGAAAAGGAAGAGGGTGCGGAATGGCTGCGAAACGTTCGTCGATTCGGTTGTGTTGCGTTTTCTGCGCGCTATTGAGCGGCCTGCTGTTGCTGTTGCTGGCGCAGGGCTTTTTGACTTCGGCCGCCACGGCCGAGGACAAACCGGCCGCGGTCGAGAAGCCGTCGGTGAAAGACAAACCCAAGTCCGACGACGCCGAGGCCGAACTGCCGAAAGACACCAAGCGGTACCAGTACCGCCGGGATCACGATCCGAACGGGACCGGCAAGTTCTACATGGGGCGCGAGATCGCCCAGGTGATGAGCTTCCACGGTGCGCCGTGGCTCGAACGTCCCGAGCGGGAGGAAGAGGAGCGGCTGAGCGCACTCGTCAAGTTGCTGAAGCTCAAACCGGGAATGGCCGTTGCCGACGTGGGTGCCGGTTCCGGAGTGATCTCGATCCTGATGGCCAGGGACGTCGGCAAGGACGGCAAGGTGTTGGCGATCGACATCCAAAAGGAGATGCTCGAACTGCTGCACGACAAGCTGGAGCGGATCGGCGTCAAGAACATCGAGTTGGTGCTGGGGACTGAGAAGTCACCGAAGCTGGAACCGAACACCGTCGACCTGGCCCTGATGGTCGACGTCTATCACGAGTTCAAGTTCCCGTTCGAAATGATGGAGGAGCTGTCGAAGTCTCTGAAGGCCGGCGGCCGGATCGCGTTTGTCGAGTACCGGCGCGAAGATCCCAACGTGCCGATCAAGCTGGTCCACAAGATGAGCGAGGCGCAGGTGAAGAAGGAAATCCAACAGCCCGAATTCGGACTCAAGTGGAAGGAAACGATCGGGGACCTGCCGCGCCAGCACATCGTCGTGTTCGAGAAGCCGGTGAAGGCGGAATAGCTGCTGGTCCGGCTTCCGCGCGAGGAGATCGATCAGGTGAGCCGGACTGACTCAGACTGCCATCAAAAACATATCGCCGTCGCCGGTCCGAGGGGGAAGACCGACGACGGCGATCACAGGTTTGGTATCCAGGATACCGAGCCGACGAGAGCTGTTGGGTCAGAAACCGGCGGTTTCGTTTCCAACAGCATTGGGCGGTGGAGTGACCTGCACGTGAATTCGTGGTGAGTCAATCAGTGTGGTGGATCGTGCAGATCCCTTCCGCGGAAAATCGTTGCAGACTCAGTGTTGGAAATCAGGCTCGATCGATGTGTCCCAAACCGGCGGTCCGGCGTTGCCGCTTGAACAGCTCCGTCCGACCCCAATGTTATCGGGTTCAACGTGGCTTCTGTTCACCGCGTTCGATCGTTTTCTTGACACACCAGTTTTGCCTTGGAAGCCTGCGGAACCCGGCCTAGCGGTTGCGCCGAAGTTCCGGTCCGACACGCGGCCATCCGGTTTCTGTCGCAGATCATGTCGCCGTGGGAATGAGATCAAAACTTGCCGACGAGCCGCTCACAATTCCTGATCGTCGCCACGCTTTCTCAAGGGGGCCTCGCCATCTTCGGATTTGTCCTGGCGTGGCTGCTGGGGATCAACCCGTTCGACAGGTTCCAATTCACCGGCCGCGCCGCCATCTGGGGAGTTGCCGGAACGGTTCCGATGCTGATCGTGTTTGTGTTCACCTATCACTCGCCGTTTGGGCAGCTCAGAGACATCAAGCAATTCCTGATTGAGAACCTGGGGCCTCATCTGTCGCAGTGCCGTTGGTACGACTTGGTCTGGATTGCGCTGCTCGCGGGGTGTTCCGAGGAACTCTTCTTTCGAGCCGTGTTGCAGACATGGATGAATCAATGGGGAGTGGCGACGGGCCTGCTGGTCAGCAACACATTGTTTGGATTGGCTCATGCCGTCACGCCGCTGTACGCGGTGCTGGCGGGACTCTTGGGAATCTATCTGGGGGCTCTGTTCCAATTCGCTGGCGACGGCAATCTGCTGGTGCC
>JANMLE010000105.1:0-1167 GCA_031372385.1 Planctomycetota bacterium
TGCCAATTTGCAGCAGCGAACGACGAGTGATGGCAAGTCTCGCGAACATCGGTCCCTCGTGCGAAAGCGGTTCGTTCTCACGGCGTCATCATGTCGTAGGCAATTTGAAGAAGACCCGAGTGTGGCCAGCCTAGCCGATGCACTTCACCATGTTGTCAGTTGTCCCGATTGCGAGTCAATGATCGGCGGGAGTCGCAACGAACAGGCCTGCGAGAATCAGCAGACAGCGGTGTTCGACGCGATCCGGCAGGTTGATTCTCAAGACCGCGATGGTGGTGCGACCGATGGGAGTCAGGCCGAGCAGCGTGGGTCCGTCCCACCGAAAATGTTCGGACCAAGTCTGTGCGCGGGGATTGAACAGCGGTTGAAGCGTGTCGGATTCGGGATCGTATCCGGCGACGTTTGGTTCTTAGGGCACTCCGCCATTCCTGTTGAACAACACCCGTGAGCGGCAAGGCGCTAGCCGCCGGTCATGCAGGAAATCACCGGCGGCTAGCGCCTTGCCGCTCGCGTCACACAACTTTCAACACGAATGGCGGAGTGCCCGTTGTTTTTGACCTCGTCACACGGACGCGGCATGATCTGGTGGCGAGCGAACCCATAACAGGCCCATAACAGAAAGTCTCCCATGTCCAAGACCATCCTCGGCATCGGTGCCCATTACGACGACTGCGTGTGGGGGATACCGGGCATCCTCCTCAAGGCGCTGCGGAAGAACTATCGCGTGGTGATCCTGTCGCTGGTCGGCGACTACAGCAACTGGAAGCCGGGTGCCGGTCGCGCGAAGGAACTCGTCGAGAAGACCGTGCAGATCGGCAAAGAGTACGGCGTCGAGATGCTGTTCCTCGACTTCGCCGGGATGCGGTTCGGAGTGACCGAGGAATCGAAGCGGAAGGTGGCCGAAGCGGTCGCGGCGATCGAGCCGGATGTCGCGTTCCAACTCTGGCCGCACGATCACCACACCGACCACGAGATGGCGTCGCAGCTCTCGAAGGTCGCTCTGCGGCACGGCGACCGTGTGCTGGACCTCGGCCAGAAAACCAAATCGCCATCGCGAATCTACTGGTACGACAACGGCCCCGGCCACACGATCGGCTTCGAACCGAACACGTTCGTCGATGTCACCGACGACTGGCCAACTGCGATCGAATGGCTCGGCCGACTGAT
>JANMLE010000134.1:0-8810 GCA_031372385.1 Planctomycetota bacterium
GCCACCTTGACCGCGGCCGCTTCCGGAGAACCCGGCTTCGCCTTGAACTTCACGTTGCGGCGCAGCACGTGGATCTTGTCACCCACCTTGCGGAAGGACCACAACACTTCGTCGCCCCACATGATGCCACCGATGACCAGACCCTGGCTGACGCCGCGGGCGATCGAACTGAGCATCAGGTAATCCTGCCCCATCTGAGCCTGCTTCAAGTCCACCAGGATCTGCTGATCCTTGAAGTAGGCGGTCCACAACCCCTCGACCTTTTTCGTCCCCGTGGTGAGCTGATCGAACTTCGACGGCGTGGCGGGAGCCGCGGCCGGCTGGGCATTCACCGCCGAAGAGCAGGTGACGGCAAACAGCGACATCCAAACAATTCGGCAGACGACAGCTCGGCAATTGGTGTGCTTCATACGGATTATTCCTACAGAACGGGATCGAAGAGGAATGGCGAACCCAAAAAGTCGGCCCAGACCACCCAGTCAAAGGATTATGGCACGAGACTGCGAGAAGATGCACGCCTCGGGTCCACAATTTCCGATTCCAGACGAAGGAACTGTGCCGCGAATGCGGATGGATCTGAGCTGCGGTGATTCCGCTGCCCGGCGATGCGTCGACCAGTCGGGCCAATTACGTAGCTTGTACGCCTCGTCCGAGCGAATCCCCGTTGGATACTCACGGACGAGGCGTCCGTGCTACGGGTTACTCAACTGACGGCTACGCTTCGACGAAGACCACCACGCCCGTGATGTTGTCTTTCGAGCCGCCGTCGGTTGCCGCTTGAACGATCGCCTCGGCGATCTTTTGCGGATCGTTCCCTTCGGCCAGCAGTTTGGCGAGGGTCGCATCGTCCGCGCCTCCCGTCACGCCATCCGAGCAGAGCAGGAAGCGGTCACCCACCTCGGGCTTCAATTGCCTTGGGTTGGTTCCCTGTCCCCCCTCCTTGCAGCCGAGATACCGGTAGAGGACGTTCTTGTAGCGGTGATTGACCGCTTCCTCGGGAGTCAGCGTGCCGGCGTCGAGCAGGGCCTGGGTCAGCGAGTGATCCGTCGTCAACGTCTCCAACTTGCCTTTTCGCAGGAGATAGACGCGGCTGTCGCCCACGCCACCGGCGAACATCATTCCGGCGGCCTGCACCAGGAAGGTGATCGTCGTGCCCATGTTCTTCAGCTTCGAATCGACTTCGCCCAGCGCCATGATCTCGAAGTTCGCCTGGGAAACGGCCTCGTCAATCGCCTTGACGGCCTGATCGCCGCCGGCCCGGTTGAAGTCCAGCAGTTGCAGCTTTTGCGGCACGATCTCCATCGCCAACGCACTGGCGCGTTCCCCCGCCGACTGGCCTCCCATGCCGTCGGCGACAAGGAAGAACCGTTGCTGTGGGTCGACGTAGTACGCGTCTTCGTTGTTGTCGCGTTTGCCGACGATGCTGAGATGTCCAATTCGCAACTTCATGATGCGCTACCGAAGCCGATGGAAATGACACACACCCGGTTGAAGTCGGGCCGCCGGGAAGCCAAACTCCCGATTCGATTTGACGGGAGAATTCAGAGTCACGGTAAGTCTAGGAACACGCGCCGGAAATGGGAATCTGCCGGGACGAAAAACTTGGCCCGCTGACAGGTGGGGTCATGACGGACACAACGTCTGCATCAAGTTGGAGACTCCCAACGATTTCGCCGAAATGAACATCTCTCCCGCTTCAAATCCGGCACTGTGCCCCCACAACCGGCACTGGCTTTCCACCCAACTGAAGACCCGCTGCTTGCCAATGGGAAACTGCGTCCGATACGCCCGGATCGCCTCCAATTTGATCGGCAGGGTCGCGGTGATGTCCCCGACGAATCGGCCGCTCCCCGGCAAAACATCCAAATTCGCCAAGCCCAGCGGATACCAAAGTTGCGATTGAATCACATGTGCCGGTAATCCGGAGAACTCGTCGTCCCACTTGGTCAGCCGGCTGTAGAAAACCGCGGCATCGGTGATCTGCATCGCCTGCCAATGGTCGGGTGAGGCCATCGGTGTTTTGTCCGCGATCCCCATCACGATCTTCGGACGCCACATCCGGAAGACACGGGCCAGCGCCACGCGGGCGGCGAACGAATCGAACAGACACCGGTTGGGAAGCGTCAGCGTCTGGCGCTCGTGGACTCCCAGAATCCGCGCCGCCTCGCGGGACTCTGCCAGACGAACATCCACTCCCGGACTGCCCGGAGTCGGCTCACCATTGGTCAGATCGACGATCCCAACGCGGTATCCCTGCTGAACCAGTCGCGCCAACGTTCCGCCGACCGCGATCTCCACATCATCCGGATGGGCGCCGACGGCGACGACGTCAAACGCGGGAGGCAATTCAATGGTCATGGCGCGTTCCATCAAGGAAGAACGTCTTCAGGAGTTTCGCCAAGCGATGCGGATGCGTCAGGTACGGATGCAGCCCCGTCGAATGCAGCCATTCCGTCTTGGACTCGGGCAAGCCTTTTTCCAAGACATCGTGCCCCGCAGACTCGAGTTGTCCCTGGCCTTCGGTTCGCACCAGCAATACGGGACACCTGACTTGTGGCAACCGGTCTTCGAGACTGACCGAGTGAACTGCGAGCGCCTTCTGGGCCAGATCCGCCAGCGGAATCCCTCCCGTGGACTCGACCAAGAAATCAAACCGGGTTCCATCAAACGGCGGGAACCAGCGGCGATGATTCAGTTCCTGCACCCGGCGTCGCCACGGCAACGACTCCAACGACCGGCTTGAACCCCGGCACCATCCCGCCAACAAACGCTCCGACCAGGACAACCGGCGACTGGCAAACCCATGCTGCAATGCCAGCCCCGCAATCCGTCCCGGACTGTCGAGCGCCGCCTGCAACGCGACAACCGCGCCAAACGACGGCGCGAACAGTTGCACCGCTGCGTCCCCGTGGTGATCCGCGACGGCGAACAAATCGTCGGCAAAGTCCTTCACCGACGGTCGGGCTCGTCGCGATCGCGAGTCCGCGACCGTGTCGAACACGACACACCGAAAAGACTCGCGCAGCAGGTACACCATCAAGGCATACAGCTCGGCCGTCGCGACAAATCCGTTGAGCAGGTAGAGCGGCGGTCCCTCACCCCACGTGCGCCCGATCAATCGCCGCGGCCCGCGATCCAGTTCCCACGGTTGGCTCTCTGTGCGAGAGGCGTTCAGCACTTCCTGCCAAACCAATGGCGGCGGACAGGCTTCACCAACGGGGACTCCGGCAGCATCGACGGGGACACCGGCGGGAACCAAGCCACCCGGCATCGGCATCTGATGGGGGTTCTCTGGCGAAGTGACGGAAACCGCCGCCGGAACGGGCGAAGACTCTGACATCACAAACCTGTCTCTGGCGTCAATGACTCACTGCCGCACGTCGGACGCGGGTCTGCTTGATTCTCATGAATCCGTCCCCATGAAACCAGTGAAGCGTTCACTGTGAACACAGCCGGCAGCAGTCCTACCCAACGATTCCGCGATCAGCGTCGCAGATCACGTGGTAGGCCGAGACACTATCCTCTGCCGCGCGTAATCGTTCAAGGAAGTCGGTGCTTTGCAGCATTCGACCCAGCCGCGCCAGGACATGCAGATGAGTCCGCGAATCGCGGCAAACGACCAGGAAGTACAAGTCCGTCAGCGCACGGTTTGGTGCTCCAAACGGAAGCCCCGACAGCGTTCGTCCAAACGCGATCACCGACTGTCCGAGCGCGTCGGGAAGGGGATTGCGCGGGTGGGGAATGGCGACACCATTTTCAAACGCGGTCGACAACACCGCCTCGCGCTCCTGAATGGCGGAGAGCAGGATGGCCGGTTGCCAGACTTCCCAAGTCCGACCCGCCAGTTCGACCAGACTCTCCAACACCGAGCGTTTGGTCCGCGCCTCCAGCGGAACCTGCACCGTCTCGACCCGCAGCAGCGCCGCCACCGGATGCGGATCGTTCACCTCCACCGATCGATGCGTCTGCTCCAGCACGGCCAGTTCGCGATCGGTGTACTCGCGCATCTCCTGTTCCAGCCAGTGAGTGATCTCGGTCGGGTGGAACTGCCAATCGCCGGCGATCTTTCGACCGGGAATGCGTCCCCGATGAACGAGCTTTTCGATCTCACGGCGATCCCGCCCCAATTGGCGGGCCAATTCGTCAAGGCTGTACCAATCGTGCGACATGGGAGCAGTTCCCGGCTGAAACGGCGGCGCTGGTGAGCACGTTCTGTTTCGGCCACTCAAGGGAGGGAGGACAATGCGGGAGCAGGCGGGGCAAGTCAGCGGGAATCGGGCAGCGCAGCCTCCGCACGTCGCGATCGGGAACCGCTCCCGTTCCATCGGGATTGTTTCCGGATCGATCCGACGAAGACCGCTGTCTGAGTCGTCAACCTCAAGCGTTATCAGCGTGTTGAAAAATCTGTAGCACGGACGCCTCGTCCGTGAATTACCCGTTTTGATTCGCTCGGACGAGGCGTCCAAGCTACGTTTTCAACAGCCTGTTATCGTGTCATCGCGGCAGGTTGTTCGACACACCGCAGCACCGCTTCGCGGCACTGTGCAGCGGCGAGCCGGTAGTCTCCCGACCAGCCCGCATTCGACCACACCTGCACGTCGTAGTATCCCTCGAAACCCGAGTGGTGGAAGGCTCCGATGATTTCTCCCAGGGGAATCGTACCGTCGCCCGGCAGACAACGCTCGGCCCGCGACTGAGGCGGACGCCGCGCATCGCTGATCTGCACGACCCCGGTCATCGCGGCCAGCTCGGGAATCCGTCCGACCAAGCCCGGCTCCTGACACAGTTGATACGTGTCGAACGCCAGCCCCGCGTACGGATGGTTCACCCGGCCCAGCAATTCCAAGGTCTCGTCCAGCGTGTTCAGATACGTCCACGAGCCGGCAAAGAACGGGTGCATCGGCAGCACGCACAACTTCACACCGCGCGAGCCCGCGAAGTCCGCCAGTTGCGACAGCGCATCCACCAACAACCGGCGGCTGTGGCGGATCGTGTGTCCGTTGCGCGTGCCGCTGACCACGATCAGGTTTTCGGCACCGAGCATTTCGGCATCGACGATCGCATCGCGCGCATCGGCGATCGCATCGTCATAGCTCATCCCGTTCATGCCGGTGAACCCGCCGGCGAACGAGAGCGACGACACACACAGTCCGGTGTCGCGGATCAACTCGGCCGACAGGTCTTCGCCAATCTCTGCGATCTTGGGACGCCACAATCCGATCCCGTCGTAGTTCGACGCTTTCAGTTGCAGCACCTCTTCCAGCAGCGACCAGCGCAGCGTGGTGAGTTGACTGAGTGAGATCCGGAGATTCGTCGCGGGGGCCACCACTGGCTGACCGCTCTGCACGACATGGACTGGTGGAGCCGGTTGAGAACCCCAACCCACACTTTGCGTCAGAGACGATTTTTTCACTCTTGCGATACCTCAAATGCGACATGCTCGGAGGGGAGCGGCGAATCGATTCAACAGGAGACGCAGACGGGTTCGACCTGAAGGCGGCAGATTGTGCGCGAGTCGCACGCAATTGCCAAGCGCAGACGTGATGTTCCGTGCGACAGATTTTCATTCTCTCCGCGAAGACTTTTTTTCCGCAGTGGTCTGCATGGCACTTGATTGTCCAACAGGCGAAATCATCGCGGCCCCGCGTGCGTCCAATCAGCAACAGTCGATCACTGCAACACCATCTCGACGCGACAAAGATCAATCATCAACCCGGATTGTTCATGGACTCGTAGCTGAGTTCGCAAGAACTCAGTTCGTGTAACGAGCCAGCCGAGCCGCGACCGTGAGGGAGCGGTCAAGTTCGTGTGGCCCGCTCCCTGACGGTCGCGGCTCTTCCGGGGCCATGAATCATCCGGGTCAATGTGTTGATCACGATGATGCGCGTTCAACGCGGCCCGGCTGTCTGCCAACAACCGGGCCGCCGAAAGAACTTCATCCGCGCGCGGTGATCTTCACCGACGGATCATCGGCGATGTTGACCCACACATGCACGTGCGGCATGCCGCGGTAGTGCCAGACGAACGAGGGGCCTTCCAAGCGCCAGTTGTCCCACTCGCCATCGTCACCCAGATCGGCCTTGCCGGTGGCATCGGTCCGATAGAACGCCAGGCGGCACTTGTCGAGCCCGCCCTGAGCCGTCAGACATTTGCGAACCTCGTCCTTGTCGGACGTGCGGTACGGTTCGATCAGCGCGGTCAGAACTTTTTGCGCATGCTCCTTCTGATCGGCCTTCAGGTCGCTGATCAGGACACCGGCCGGCATGCCATCGGGACCACCGAAGTGAACCTTCGCTTCAGCGGGTGCCTTGGCGAGCAGCGCCTGCTCGCGCTGCTTGCCGTCGAGCATCTTGAACAGCGCGTTGGCGGTCTGCGCCTGATACCAGAAGACGTTGCCGGGATGCCCGACCTTCTCATCAAATCCCGACGCGGCATGCCCGTAGAAGATCGGCCCGCCAAACGCCGCATGCTCGACGCTGTTGCCGTCGGCGCGGATCGTCAGGTGCCGGCCCGTCATGACAAACTCAAACTTGTCGGTCCCCGGCTTGCCAAAGATGGCGATCGACTGTTCCTTGCCGTACCCGCCGGCGTCGTCCTGCAGTTGCTTCTTGATCCGGTCCTTCCAATCGGGCGAGTACAGTCCCCAGAAGAGGGCTTCGATGACGTCCTGCTGATCCTTGGTGAAGAAGCCGCTGGCCACCCGCTTCTCGGTGATGTGCCAGTTGTTCGACACGTGCATCCGCAACAGGCCGCGATCATCCTTGAAGTCCCAGTCGAAACAGACCTCTTCCTTCTGCGCCGGAGTCAGCGAATCGAACAGCGTCTTGACCAGCGTCTCGGGCACCGCCTTGGCGGGCTCTTCCGCGCGGACCACCGCAGGCACGACAGTCACCGCCGCGGCCACCACACCGGCCGCCTGCACGAACCGGCGTCGGGACACCACTTCACCATCGAACGAATCGCACTCAGGGCAACGGTCCATGACGGACTCCTTAAGACAAACGGAACGGGACGAACCACCCACGACCCCAGTATGCCGCCGGTCCGCCGAAATGCAAACGCCCCGCGCGCGAAGCCACCAGAACCCGCGCGTCATCGAATCACGCAGCTTGACAGCGTCCGACAAACCACCCACGCGCAACGTGAGACAACGTGCTCCTCGTTCCCAAGCTCCCGCTTGGGAACGCACTCCCACCAATCTCCAGCTTGGCATCAAATCCACGGCGCGAAACATCGCCACACCCACGAAGCGGAGCTTCAAAGACAGGCATTCCCCAGCGGGAGCTTGGGAACGAGGAACAGAATTGCGGCGGGGTGACACGCAACGCCGTTAACCCACTTGCTGTAGCTGAATTCGCAAGAATTCAGCTCGCGGCGGGCGACACCCAACCTTCGTCGAATGTCGACACCACTGAATTCTTGCGAATTCAGCTACGAGACATGGTTAACGGCGTTGGGTGACACGCCCTGGCGCGCTGCCCATGTCCCCGGTCCAAACACGCGTTGCGAAGGGCGTCGTTCGATCGATGCCTCGCATTCCGCGCCACGCCCATCGAAGTCTCTGGGCGCGCCATCCGAATGTGGCGTGGTCCGCGTTTCCATCAGTCCAGCAGCGTCGCTTCGGCGGCCAGGCCGGGGCCAAAGCCGATCGCCACGCAGGGGCCGGCGGCCCGCGCTGCACGCAGTCGATCGAGGATGAACAACAACGTGGCCGACGACATGTTGCCGTGCTCGCGCAGGATCTCGCGCGAGATGTCGACGTGACTCGGGTCGAGTCGCATCGCCTCGGCAAACGCCTGCAGGATGCGGGGCCCGCCGGGATGGACGGCCCACGCGCCGATGGTCTCGGGACGGAGACCGTGATTCCCCAACCATTCGGACAGCCACGGAAAGAGATGCTGCGCCAACAACCCCGGCACGCTCGATGAGAGCGTCATGCGAAAGCCGTGATCGCCGACGCGCCAGGTCATCGCATCGCGCGAGGCGGGCAGCACGGTCGAGCCGCTGGCCAGGATGCGATACGGTCGCTCCGTCGCGGCGCGGTCGGTATCGGCGGACTGGACCACGCACGCGGCGGCCCCGTCGGAGAAGAGCGAGTTGGCGACGATCTGCTCGGGATCCCAGCCATATTGGTAGTGCAGGCTGCACAGCTCGACACAGCAGACCAGCACCACGGCCCGCGGGTCCGCGGCGACGAACGCGCGGGCCACTCGCAGTGCGTTGAGCGCGGCGTGACAGCCCATGAAGCCGACCTGCGTCCGCGCCACGGTGGACCGCAACGGCAACTGGTCGATCAGGGTGTAATCGAAGCCCGGCGCCGAGAAGCCGCTGCACGAAACCGTGATCAGTTGCGTGACGCGCCGTCCCTCGACGCCACTTCGTTCCAGAGCCTTCGTTGCGGCCTCGACCGCCAGCGGACCGGCCGCTCGCTCGAAGAACTCCAACCGTTCCCCCGTGGTCGGCCCGGCGGGCGACTCGGGTGTGCGAGCCGTATAAAACTCCTGCCGCTCGGCCAGCGTTCCCTCCGACTGATTCAAGATCACCAGCCGGCGAGTCTCCACGCCCGACATGCGGTAGAGCGCGGCGACCGACCGCGCCTGTCCCGGTTCATCGCAGCAATAGGCGGCCGAGGCCTCCCCCGCCAGAGTTTGGTGGATTTGATGGCGGGGCAGGGCCGTTCCGATTCCGGCAATCACAACATCCATCGGCGAACCAACCTTTCTTGACGTGTCCGACAGAAGTCCGAATCAGGTGAGCCGGGCGGCGTAAGCCCAATGGCACTCACTCTGCAAATCAGCCGGCACGCGCTA
>JANMLE010000262.1:0-1315 GCA_031372385.1 Planctomycetota bacterium
GGTCGCACCGCGCCGGTCTTCAACGACAAGCATCTGTCGTGGAAATTCGAATGGGCCAAAGAGATGGTCGGGATCTCGAAGTCGATGAACTTTCCATTTCTGGCGGGTTCATCGCTGCCGGTCACCTGGCGCATGCCGGCGGTCGACCTGCCGTACGGGGCCGAGATCGAAGAGATGATGTGCGTGGCGTTCGGCGCGGTCGACATCTACGACTTCCACGCCCTGGAGACGATGCAGTGCATGGCCGAGCGGCGCAAGGGGGGCGAGACCGGTGTCGTCGCGATGCATGCCCTGCGCGGCGATGCGGTCTGGAAGGCGATGGAGGCCGGGTCGTGGGGGGCGGGAGGCTGGAGCCCGCGCCTGTTCGAAGCCTGCCTGTCACGCAGCCACACGCTCGCGCAGCCTGAAACGTTCAGCCAACGCTATCCGACACCAGCCCAGATCCGCGAATGGGTCAAGGAGCCGGTCGCGTACCGCTTCGAATATGCCGACGGCACCAAGGCGACGATGCTGCTGATGAACGGGCTGGTCCAAGACTTCAACTTCGCCGCGAAACTGAAGGGGCAGGCCGAACCGCTGTCGACGCAGTTCCATCTCCCGCCGAATCCCAACGTCGTCTACTCGGCCGCGTTGATGAATGCCGCGGAGACGATGTTCATGACCGGCCGCGCCCCGTACCCGGTCGAACGGACACTCCTGACCAGCGGCCTGGTCGAAGCGGGTCTGAAGTCCCTCGCCAACAACCAGCAGCGGCTGGAGACGCCCCATCTGTCGGTCCGCTACACCGCCCCCCGCGAATCGACGTTCGTCCGCGATTGAGGCGTTCGCCGACGCGGCGGGTTCACCCGAGTCCCTGCGAACGTCGTCCAAATGCCCGCACGATGAAAGCTGGAGATTCCCGCGAGCCGCCGCCTGGGTCTGTGGCCCCGGACCGTGGCTTGGTGGCTCCGCGACACAACTCCGAATTGCGGAGCAACTCGGCCACACAACTGGATTCAATGAGCCACACCGCGGACTTGCCGGGGGCGTCCTTTGCCGGTCACGTCAGCCGTGTTTCGCCTCGACTGACGATCCACTATTTCCCGGTCCAGCGGTACACTGCGACGCGCGTGATTCAACGCGACCGACTTGTGATTTACCCCATTCCGATTCTCTTGCGAAGGAAACCTCATGAACGCCAAAGACGCAATCCGCGGAACGATGGACCTCAGCCTGAACGTGCTCAAGGGTTATTACGGCGACCTGACCGATGCCGAACTGATGCAGCGGCCGGGGCCGGGCTGCAATCATCTGGCGTGGCAGTTGGGGCATCTGA
>JANMLE010000328.1:0-2162 GCA_031372385.1 Planctomycetota bacterium
AGCCAATGCCGCGGGTCGAGCCGAAGCCAGCACCGCGGGTCGAGCCGAAGCCCGAACCGAAGCCAGCGCCGCGGATCGAGCCGAAGCCCGAACCGAAGCCAGCGCCGCGGGTCGAGCCCAAGCCCGAACCAAAGCCAGCGCCAACGGTCGAACCGAAGCCCGAACCGAAGCCAGCGCCGAGGATCGAGCCGAAGCCCGAACCGAAGCCAGCACCGCGAGTCGAGCCCAAGCCCGAGCCCGAGCCGAAGGGCGAGCCGAAGCCTGACAAGCCCAAGAAGTAACTGACCAGAGCCACCCGGATGCTCTCAACGACGACTCCCTCTCTCTTCGTGCATCAACCATCTCCGCGAGTTTGCATCATGTTCACGCAGGCCATGTACATCGAGAGACGAGGGGCGTCGTTGAGGGCTCTGGATGCGGAGATCGACCGCCTGACGGACTATGCGGATCGGGCCACCGGTGACGAGGCCCTCGAATACTACGAGGCAATCCAGGGCTTGGAGACCTCGCGCGACCGGGCCGCGAAGTTGCTTCTCAGACTGGGCGCGCTCAGTGCCGGGGCGGTGACGAATGCGGATGCCATGCGGGACATGGAAAAGTCCTGGAGAGAGTTGCGGAGCGCCGTGGTCGCCGCCATCTCGGCCACCGGCAGCGAACACGTTGAGTCATGAGCAAGCCCGGGGTGAAATCAAAGGTGGGGGGAAATCAAAGGTTTCAGGAACCGTTGCTGTTCCCGCTCATCGCCATTTCAGCGATCGACAACGACGGAGCTGATTCAGAAGAAAAGCAGGATCGGGAATGGACAATGAATGGTTGGGCACGAAGGGGGAAGACAAGCATCCGTCGAGTTCGCTTGTCATCAACACGGCAGTGCCACGGCTGCTCTTGGGCGCGGTCTTCGGATGGGCCATTTGGGCGGCGGCGCTCTCACTGACCGGCCAAGTCGAACCTTGGGACTCGGTATCCGCCTACTACTCGGCATCGTTGTTTGTGGCAGGTTTGGCATCAACGCTCGTTCGCCCAGCCGGCTGGTATTGGGGGCCGCTCGGTGTATATGGGGGGCAAGTGGCGTACATGTGGTTCGTCTACTTGCCGCGCCTTCCCCAAGGCAACCCGGTCATCCTTCCGGCACCAATCGCGGTCGCACTCTTCGGAACGGTGCCGGCTTTGGCCGGAGGACTTCTCGGCGCGGGCATTGGATTTGTCGTTGCGTCTGCGTTCGGTGGGAAACGAGTCCAACAAAGCATTGCACCGGATGCGCGCGTCTCCGGGAAGTTGCCGTTGTCATGAGCTCTCCGTGCTGCCCGCACCGGGTGAACTCAAATGATCTGTGTTGTCAGGACCGCGTGAAAATTACCAGCGACGAGGGAGTATCCCATGACAAGTGTTCTGCAATCGAATGATGCCCCGGTACTGCCGGACCTGCAGGGTCACACCGTCGCCTTCGTCGACACCGACACGGCGTGCGACGCGGTGATTCAAGCCCTCCACACGGCCGGGTTTCTCAATGACACAATCCAGGTGTTGCGCGGCGAAGACGGGCTGCACCTGCTGGAACGGATCGCACAGGCGTCTTCGTGGGGCGAGAGTGCGGAGGACATTCTGAAACAAGGCACGATGGAGTTGCACGCCGGCCATTCCATGCTCTTCGTCAAAGTGAAGAATGCCAGGGAAGGCGACACGGTGGCGACGCTCTGCACCCCACACGGTGCCCACGGCATCTACCACTTCGGATTATTTGTGGATACCCGACTGACCGCCTGACGACGACGAATCGACAACGTCAGGCCCCCATCGGCGACGGACGGTGCGGCAACCTGTGATGAAGGAATCGACTCATGAAAAAACTACGGTGGTGGCTCATTGTGTTTGTGCTCTGCGTGGTCGGAGTGGGGTTTGTCAGGGGCTGGTTCGTCCTGTCGAGCCCCAGCCGCGAATCGGGAAGTCACAAGATCGACGTCAACCTGGCGGTGGACCCGGACAAGATGAAAGAGGATGGCCAGAAGGTGAAGGACAAGACCAAGGAACTGACCGGTCAGGTCAGGCAATGAGAGGCTGTCCGAAAGCCCGGCGTGGCCAGGGGGTCGGGGGGGTTTTTTTTTTGGCCCCAAGTTTGTGACCAAACCGGGAAAAAGGTGCGTGGGGGGCGGGTAATGATAACC
>JANMLE010000383.1:0-3697 GCA_031372385.1 Planctomycetota bacterium
GGCTACAAGCCGCAGGTCGCCGCCGCCAAGTGACGCGACAACGGAGCCTCTCATGACGACGACCGCGCAACCGCAAGTCTTTGAAGAGATCGCCGAGTTCTTGGCGGCATTCCCTTCACGCGAGCAAGTCCTCGCCTTCCATCCGTCGGCAGAGACGCAAGAACGGGCGAGGGAACTGTTGATGAAGTCCAACGCCGGCGAGCTGACCGATGAGGAACGCGACGAACTCGAAGACTTCGGCCGGGCAGAATTGTTCGTGCGGATGTTGAAGGCCCGACTGTAGGGAGCTCGGCGGCCATGTCGGATTACATTCCGGTCGCCCTGCGCCATGCCATTCGCGAACGGGCTGACTTTCAATGCGAGTATTGCCTGCTGCCGGAAGCTGAAGCGTTCTTCCCCTTCGAGCCGGATCATGTCATCGCGCTCAAGCACGGTGGGCTGACCGACTCGATGAATTTGGCATGCAGTTGTCTCGAATGCAACCGGCTCAAGGGGTCGGACATCGCGTCGGTCGATGTCGACACGGGACTCATCGTCCGGCTGTTTCATCCGCGCCAAGATCGTTGGTTGGATCACTTCGATCTGCGCGACGGTTTGATTGTCCCCAAGACGGACGTCGGCCGAGTGACCGAGCACCTGTTGCAGTTGAATCGTCCGAAGGTTCTGTCCATTCGGAGACAACTCTTGTCCAAGGGTCGTTATCCCGCCCCGTAGACGCGATCCCTGACTAGGCGACGTTGAGAGTCTCAACGATCTCGCTTTTTTGGTTGCCGTTGGTCTGATGCAGGAAATATTTGAAGGGTGGGCGACGCTTCGCCGCCCCCAGCCACACCACCCGTTCGCTTCTGACTCCGCCACGCTGTCCGGCTGGCCCTACGTAACTACGAGGCCAAACGTGACAGACACACGAGAGACAAGATCGCGAGGACAATCCCCCCGATCTCATAGCGATTCAATGTTTCGCCAAATGCAAACACGCCCAGAGCGGCGAGCAGCAGTACCGTTGAGAGTGAGTACACCACACCGATGTCTGCCAGTTTGATGTGCTTCATGGCCAAGACCCAGCCAAACGCAGTGAACGCGTAGGTCAGGCAACCGGCAACGAACCACCAGTTCTGGAATGTGCAGTGTTGTTGGCTTGCCATCTTCAGAAAACAATCTGCAACTGCCGTCACTACCGCCAAGACACCAATGAGGATGAATGCGTGTGTTGTGTTCACAACCCACTCTCCGGTTGAAACCCCAACATGACCCACTCGCGGTAGTTGCACGTGATTTCTTCGCCAGTGAAGATGTCGCGGGCTGCATACGCAACTGGATACGGTGTCCCATTATTCTGTTGCCGTGTGTTGGGAATGTCGGAGTGATTCGTGAAACGATCATCGTCTCCCGAAAGCACGAAGAGACGTTGCTCAGCAAAGTAGGGCGCATAATGCACTAGCTGCTGCTGAGCTGGTGGAGACAACATTTCCACGGAGGATTCAGGAATCTCAAGATCGAAGCCCGGCATGAATTCCCAGATCTTGGTGCCATTCGGGATGAACTCTTTGGCGAACAACCCGAGGCCATGAATGGCACTCGCCCCGACACGCGCATTTACTTGCAGCATGGTTTCGACTCTGACCTGAACGAGCGACTTCCGAAGTTGTCGCTGCACTGGTGATTTGACGTTGACTTGCAGATGCAGGTTGCCGCTAAGGCAATGGGGCACGAGCGTAGACTATAGTCCACAGACAGTCAATCAGGCCGCGACTACGCTCGCCTTCATGTTGGGCGACGTGTTGCGACAGGCTCGGATCGATGCAGGCTTGACTCAGGAGATGCTCTCCTTCGAGGCGCACTTGGACCGCACCTACATCAGCCACTTGGAAAATGACCACAAGTCACCGACGTTAGATGTTCTGTTCCGAATCTGCGACGCACTCCACGTGCCCGCCTCTGACATCATTGCTCGCGTTGAAAAACAAATGCGACCGGTCAAGAAAGGGCGATAGATCGCAAACTTTGGTTAGGCGGGCATGGATAACGCGGGGCGACAGGACGGCCGTGGCTGCCGCTGCTTGGGACAATGCCACGAAATCTTCGACTGACGCCGCAAACCGGGGCATCCGCTAAGCCGCCTCTGTCCCGGCTGTACCGCCGCCAGTGGCATTCATCGGCATCGCGCGTCGTGCGAACAGGTGATTGGCAGTAAACGCCGGTCGTGGTAGGCTCAACCGCCAAGCGATCAGGAGCGAATTTGACACTGCCTTGGGGGAACAATCATGCCGACCCGCAGCATTGACTTGACGGATCACCTGGACAAGTTTGCCGCTGAACAAGTGAGCGCCGGTCGGTATCAGGACATCAGTGACGTCATGCGGGCCAGCCTGCGATTGCTCGAACAGCAGGCTCGCGAGGAGCAGGAAAAGCTCTCGCTGCTGCGTTCCCTGGCTGACGAGGCGTTCGGCCAACTCGATCAGGGGCAGGGGATCGAGTTCACGAATCAGGGGCAACTAGCCAGCTACATTGGACAAATCGGTCACCGCGCTGCGCAGGTCGCTGCCCGCCACTCAAGTTGTACGTGACGCGGCCGGCTGGAATTGCTTGATCGGGCGGCAGCACTTTTTGTGGTCGGGGCGATCCTTCGTTAGACTGACACTCGGGTATGCTGGCCAAACGAAAACGATGAGGTGTGCGATGTCGGAGCTTTTGTCGGCCGTCTATGAATCGGGCGTGTTTCATCCTTCGAGCCGTCCGCAGTTGGATGAGGGGGAGCACGTTGAGATTCTCGTTCGCCCTCGCCGATTGTTGAAACCGCAAGCGGTCGCTGCGGAACTGGCCGGTGCGGCGGCGATGCCGGTCGCGTGTCCCGGTGATCCGCTCACCAGCCAGAATCATGATCAGATTCTGTATGGCGAGGCTCATTCGCCATGAATGATCTCGTCTTTGTGGACACCGGCGCTTGGTTCGCCAGCATTGTCCCCTGGGATGCAAATCACGATCAGGCGGCGAATTGGCTGGCTTCAAACACGCGGTCGTTGTTGACGACCGACAGCGTGCTCAGCGAAACACTGACCCTGCTGCGGATTCGCGGTGAGCGAGAGCGGGCGATTTGGCTGGGTGAGAAGATTTGGTCGGAGGAACTGGCCGTTCTGTACTTGGTGAATCGCGAGGATCAACAGGCGGCGTGGGACGTGTTTCGCCGATTCGCCGACAAGGACTGGAGCTTCGCGGACTGCATCAGCAAGGTCGTCATGGAGCGGCTTGAGATCGACACGGCCTTTTCATTCGACCGCCACTTCCGTCAGTTCGGCAATGTTCAAGTCGTCCCCTGATTGCGAGACGTTCGAAGTCTCGACGACTTCGTCTTGAGATTCCCGGCGGCGTGTATCACGTCACGAATCGCGGCTGGGTCGCCGTGGCTGGAGCCGCTTGGGGCAATGCCGCAGAATCTTCGACGAACGCTGCAAACCGGGGCCTTGCGAAGACGCTCCTGTCCCGGCCACCCTGCCGAGGATTATCGAGTTCCGGGCCACCGCGATGACGACTCGACATCGGCATGAACCGTCGATTGCATTCAGGGGTCGAGGCGGTCACGATGTCGCCTCGCGTCTGTTCCCGCCGGTTCCATCTGCTCGATGATCGCCGCACGCATGACTGCCCTGATTGACTTGGTTGAGATCACGAAGGACTACGGCCGGTTTCGGGCGTTGGA
>JANMLE010000421.1:0-1081 GCA_031372385.1 Planctomycetota bacterium
CCGCCAGTTCCCGCTTCGCCTGTTCGCGATGCGACTCGAGCTCCGTCACCCTGGCCACGTGCTCGGCCGCCGACTTCATGCTGGCCTGGCGGGCCTGCAGGCGCCCCGCCTGGTACTTGAACGCCTGACGCTGATATCCGCGCCACTCGTCGTTGTAGTCAGCCCACATCATCCACACCGTGGTCAGCAGCAGCAGCAGTGAGCTGCCGCAGAACACGCGATGCATCAACTTCGGACTGCGAAGATATTCTTCATTCGCCGGCATAGTACCGAACCATCCTTCGGAACACTTCTGGAAACCGCCACCGCCGCGGGCCGATCCCGCCAAGGGCCGACTTCACCGCAGGCACGCGGGGGAGAACCGGACCCGGTCTCCCGCCGATCCAACTCCAGCCCGTCAAATATTAAAAAACCACTCGGGAATCGCCACGATGTATTTCAGGTTCACCGCCCAGCGCAAGACCATCTTGATCGGCAGCGACATCATGAACAGCATCAGGTTCGCCAGCACCATGAAGCGCAGAAAACCCATCTTGAGGAAAAACTTGCGGAACACGGTCGCCGCCATCAGTGGCGGCAGCGCGAACAAGTACGCCGCCACCAGAAACAACCCGACCCATTCGCGGTGCAGGATGGTCAGGATCTGCACCAACGGAGACGACCCCGCGGCCGCGACTGGCAACTGCTGGCCCCACAGCGACAACCAGTACCACTCCGACACATTGATGTTGTTCAGCAACACCAGCTTGTGGGTGTCCCAGTACTCGTAGGGACTGAAGAAGTTCCAGTTGGGGCCGCGCAGGAATGTTCCCAGCACGATCATCGCCACCCACAAGGGGAGGAAGCCAAACATGAACGTGATCACCGCGAACTTGCGTTCGTTGAACGTGTAGTAGCCGTTCCCCAGCTTGTTGAAATCGATGTACGGAATCGCCATCAACCCGACCAGGATGACGCTCGGCAGCACCACGCCGGCCATCCAAGGATCGAAGTAGACCAGCATTTCTTGCAGCCCCAGGAAGTACCACGGGGCCTTCGACGGATTGGGCGTCTTGGCGGCCGACGCGGGCTCTTCCAGCGG
>JANMLE010000440.1:0-3147 GCA_031372385.1 Planctomycetota bacterium
GGTGGTGGGCGTGATTTTGATGGGTGCTGCGGTAATGGTCTGGACCTTCCTTCTGCCGACGTTGCCTGGCCCCCGTTGAGCGGCGGGGTGGCCGGGTCTGGAGGCTTTGCGGAAGGCCCGGAATCCTCATTGTGCCCTGCTGTTGGTTTTCGCCGGGTGCCACACTGGCGGCGGCCATCGGTATCTACACAACTTATCCGCCGGGGTTGAGGAATGGCAGGGCTTGATGGGCGAGGGCTTTGAGTTGTGCGGGCGTGTACTGTTCGAGCAGTCGCAGCATCGCGAGGAGCATGTGCAGGCCGGAGAGCAAGGCGGTGGGTGTCACGGGGCGGTGGCGTTTCATTTGTCGGCCGCTGAGGCGGACCAGCACGGTCTTGCATTCTTCGGCGGCGGGGGTGGTGCTGCGTTCCAGTTGCCAGACCACCACACACGCCATGGCCGTCACCAACAAGCGTTTTGCGATCGCCGGTGCGGTCTCTTGTTGCCAGTGATTGATTTGGTGGCCGCCGCTTTTCAGCAGTTTGTGAAACGATTCGATCCGCCAGCGCCAGTAGTACCACAGGGCGATGGTCTCGGCCGGAACCTCGACGGGGATGTTGGTCAGCAGGAACCACTCGGCCAGCAGCGTCCCCTGCTCGTCGCGAACGTGAACGATCACCAGTCGGAGCGGCAGGGGCTTGCCGGCCGTCTTCGTGCGTCCCGCAGGCGTGCGTGTGCGGGCCGGACGATTCAGCTTCACGGCGGCCTCGGCGACGAATTGAGTTCCGGTCTGGCCGCGAATGGTGACTTCCCGCGTGGAATGAAACGCGTCTTCGTCCCGCAGCTTCGCGGCAATGTCGGGCAGGCCGTGCGAGGCTTCGCGGAAGACGACCTGGCGCGTGAAGTCGGCCCGCACCAGAAAGAGGTGTCCGTGCGTCTGCCACTGACGATAGTGAGCCAGCGAATCGGCCTCGCGATCGATCACATGCACGAGGGTCTTCGGCAGCTTCCAGGTTCGCGACGCCTGCATCGTCGGCAGCAGTTGCGACAGGTGCGTCACGGTCTTCTGGACCCGAGCGTATCGCGTGGAATGCACACCATCGGCCGCCTTCAGTTCCAGTTCCATCGGAGCCAGCGGCGCTCCGTCGTGAGCGTCGATCAACAGTGCCGTTCGCAGTTCGTAACCCCAGTCGTTCCGGTGCGACAACTGAGTGATGTCGGCCTTGGATGTGTGCGCGGCATAGTCCAGCTTCGACCAGTCCTGCACCAAGAGCGCATACGGAGAGCAACTCTCGGACACGGCCTCCCGCGCCAGACTCCGCACCGGCTCGACCAGCTTCGGCAGCGTCACGCGCGGGTTGGCAAAGAACCGCCACGCCCCCTGAGTGACCGCGAACGCCCGATTCGGCCCGGGCAGCGCCTTGATTCCCGCCGCAACCTGCTGCGCCGCATTCATCTGCCCGGCCACCAATTGCAGATAACGCTTCTGCAGCCGACCATCCAACACCGGAAGTTCGATACCATGCAGCCGCTTCTAACAGAAGACGCGAGTTGTGTAGATACCGATGGTCACGGCTTTGCATGGCCGTGTCTTCCCTACAACCAAAGCACGGCCACGCAAAGCCGTGACCGTGGCACCCTGAAAACAAGCCATTTCTTTTCGGATAGCCTCTGACACCCGGCCGTTGACGCGACTGGGTGTCTCTTTTGATGAAATCAGCCCGGTGGGAGTCAACGCGGGTGTCAACAACATCCATAACGACAGGCTGAAAACGACAAAACCCCTGATGTTCAGGGACTTGGAGAGGTGACAGAGCGGCCGATTGTGCAGCACTGGAAATGCTGTGTACTCGAAAGGGTACCGGGGGTTCGAATCCCCCCCTCTCCGTTGGTTCGTGAAGCCGCCGTCGTAACCCGATGGCGGCTTTTTTGTTGTGTCCTGGCCATTTTCCTCACCTCCGTTTTTGTGCTGAAATTGAGCTGAATCCAGAACTCGTTCCTATCAAATATGATCTGTCGAACAGCCTTACCTTTGCCCGGTACTCTTGTCCGATTGATCTCTGTTCCACGTCGTTCCCAACCGTTGAATCCGTTCCTGGGAAATCTGGCTGCTGATGTGCGTGTAAAGGCGCATGATGCTGGGATCGACATGTCCGACCCAGGAACGTACCACGGATTCCTCGATCCCTTTCGTCAGGCACCGGGAAATGAAGCTGTGCCGAAACGAGTGCAACTTGCCTTGCAAGCCGAGTTGAGTGAGAACTCGCTTCAGTGCCGTGAGGGCGCGCCGCTCATCAATCTGACGATCCGTCGAGGGATATTTTGAGGTCGGCATGGCGGTCAGCACCCAATGTCCACGACGTGGTCGTTTTTCTAGAAATGCTCTCAGCGTCGGGCTCATCGGAACAGCTCGTTCGTCGCCGGTCTTGGGCCGCCAACCCGCTTTGGACCGGACGTGAATCACGTTGGTCTTGAAGTCGATGTCGAGCCAACTCAGCCATTGTGCCTCGCCGAAGCGGAGCCCGGTGTCCGCCAGCAGCAGAAAGGTCGCGTCGTGCGGCGGACGTGCGACTGAGAGAATCTCTTGGACCTGCGCCTCGTCAAAATATGGCTGCGGAGTTGGCTTCGGCTTCTTGAGTTTCAGCCCCAGCAACGGATCCTGCGGTATCATTCGGCGCGTGGCAGCAAACTTGACGAGCTGTCAATGATGACGGTTTCGGTGTAGATCGTTCTCGGCTGACAACTCTTGGCACGTTCGGCGCGATACTTGTCGATAAACGACAGGTCCAATTCAAGAAGTGAGGACCGCTTCATGTCCTGTGCCATTGACGCAACATGATCGAACACGGCCCAATACTTCGTCTTGGTTTTCTCACTACGGCGCTCGGTGACAAGATAGTCTTTGTAGGCTGCAATCGCTTCCGGGATCAGCGCTGGCTCGCGTTGGGTAGTCTCTCCACTATCCGTCAATCTGCGATCGAGCACCAATGCCTTGCGGATCGCCGTTTTCTTGAGGTTGGTCTTCAGAGACGTCTCCGACATAAGTCATTGACGCCGTGTTTCTTGGACAAAACGGCTGATTTGTGGAGTTTATTGGCAGTCTGAACTCCTCCCGGTGAGCCTCATGCGCTATGCTCTCCGCGTTCAATTGTCGGCTGATTTGTAGCA
>JANMLE010000443.1:0-1461 GCA_031372385.1 Planctomycetota bacterium
TGCTACAAATCAGCCGACAATTGAACGCGGAGAGCATAGCGCATGAGGCTCACCGGGAGGAGTTCAGACTGCCAATAAACTCCACAAATCAGCCGTTTTGTCCAAGAAACACGGCGTCAATGACTTATGTCGGAGACGTCCTTGTTCCCTTCCGTGACGTTCCGTGTTTTCCGTGGTGAATAATCCGGGTTAATGTCCATTGCCTCGCTGAAATCACCCCCGCTTCGATGTGGTCATTCGCGATCACTCCACGGGTTCGAGAGCGGAGACAGGTCGCTGTAGCGTCATGAAGTCGCCGAAGTCGCAAGACTTCAGTTCGGAACTCTTGCGAGTTCCGCCACACCCGATTTTGAACCGCTCTATTCCGGCAGCGCCGGCCACCACGAACAGAGATACATCGCGCGCGGCACGCTGGATTCCACGATCGCCCTCCACGGATCAACCGCCGGCTTGGCCTGCATGCCGAGCAGTTGCTCGGCCAGCGTCTTGGGCGACTGATACCGGACGACTCGCACCGTCGCGAGTCCCAGCTTGGCCTGCAGCGCCTTCAGGGCGTCTTCCTCGTAGCCGATCTCGTCGACCAGCTTGTTCTTGACGGCATCGTCGGCGGTGTAGATCTGGCCGGTGGCGAGGGCCTTCACGGCGTCCGCGTCGAGACCCTCGCGGTTCTCGTCGATGACCTTGATGAACTTCTGAAACGACTGGTCGAGAATGTCCGCCCACAGCTTGCGTTCGTTGTCGGTCAGCGCGCGGAATGGATTGAGGGCGTCTTTGAACTCGCCGGTTTTCAACGGCTCGGAAGAGATGCCGATCTTGTCTGCCAACTGGCTGGCGTTGTAACGGGGAATGATCACACCGATCGACCCCGTCCACGTGGTCGGTTCGGCGAAGATCCGTCCCTGCGGTCCGGCCCCCATCGAAATGTAATATCCGCCGGAGGCCGCCATGCGCTTCATCTGGACGAAGATCGGCTTCTTCTTTTCGACTTCAAGCTGCTTCAACCGGTGATAGATCTCATGGCTGTCAGCCACCAACCCGCCGGGGCTGTCGACGACCAGCAGGATCCCCTTGACCTTGTCATCCTTGCCGGCATGCTCGATCTGCTTGAGCAACCGCTCGGTGTAGGGGGGCATGATCGTCCCGTCGACAGACAGGACGGCGATCTTGTCGTTTGACGTCTCGCTGCCGGAATGGAACCTCTCCTGCGGCGGATCGATGCTGGCGAAGTACTCGCGATAGGCGCTGAACAGGCTGATGTTGCACACGACGGAAAAGCCCAGGGCCGCCATCAACAACCGGCACGTCCAGCTTCGCCAGAAAGAGGGCGCGGAGTGAACCACAATCGTCTGGGTGGGAGCAGTGCTGCCGCCGGTGGTTGGCGCTGACGAGGACGATGTAAAGACCTTTGAATCACTCATGTGCGTTGCTTCCCGCTCCCCCGAACTCCGTGACATCTGCTCA
>JANMLE010000446.1:0-2560 GCA_031372385.1 Planctomycetota bacterium
ATGGTCTCGGTCATGTACGCGACGACGAACGGGGGCGAGATCGTCTGCTTGTGGCCGATCGGCAGCGCGGCGTCGACGTAGGCGTCCTTGCGATCCTTCGCATCGACGAATTCATGCCGAGGCACCTGCCGCATCGCGGCCAGCACCCGCGGATTCTTGATCCCCTCGCGCTCGATGCACGTCGTGACCATCTTCATCCGCTTGTCGCGAAGCGGGTCGCTCTTCTGCGAAAAGGCGCTGTCGGTGAGACAGACAATCACGAGAGCCCCCGCCGTCCCCCACAATCCCATGCGTCGTCGTGCGGTCCCACCCGACATGCCGTCCCCTCCATTCCAGTGCAGGCGTGAAATCTCAAACGCGCGGCAGTATACGCCGCCGTCAAAGGATTTGTCCCGCAACAGAAACCCGGCGACCGATTGGAAGGCTGTCTGAAAAGTCGATTTGCGGCAACACACCCGACTTGGTGGCACCCGGCTTTTCGTCCGTGAAGTCTCAGCGCACAACCTCTGGCTTGATGGCATCCAAGAGCAGTTTGATTCGCTCTTGAAAATCCGGGTCGGGATTCTGTGCCGCCAGCCCTTTGGCGTAGGTCCACGCTACCGGCTGGGAGTTCAGCGCGATCGAGGTGTACAAGCAGAGCTCTCGACGTTGGGTGTCCGCCTTGAGGTAGGCATCGACGATGGCCGGCACCGCCGCATCGCCGAACATTTCCAGCGCATCGCGGCACGGATATGTGGGACCATCATCATACGACGGGCCTTGGGTATCCACGTACTTGATCAGCAAGGGGATAGCCGGTAGATAGTGGAGTTTCCCGAGCCAGCGCGCCGCTTCGTGCCGATTCTCCAGTGGGTGGAGCCAAACGTCCCTGGGACGTTTCTCGTCCGCCAGCAGCTTCATCAGTTGCGCCGCCACCTCGTCGAGTGCCTTCAATTCCTTTTCCGCCGCGACGAATTCGGGGAGCGGTGCCGGTGGCGGCCCCGGATTCCGCAATAATCCTCTCGGCGTCCCTTTCGGTGTCCCTTGTGCATACAAGAAACCGACTGTGATCAGCGAGAGCACCAACAGGGATGCTCCACAAACAGCGTGTTTCCGTCGTCGATTCCGGTTTGCTCGCATCGTCAAGTCTCGTGTGGCACGGTGATGCTGTCGTCCAGGAAGTTTCAACGCGGCACGTCCGGCTGGATCTGGTCCAAGAAGTATTCGATCCGTTCCTGAAACTGCGGATCGGGATTCTGGGTCGCCAGTCCCTTCGCATAGGTCCGCGCCACCGGCCGTGATTTTCTGTTGATCGCCATGGCCAAGCAGTTGAGCCGAGTTTGGCCGCGTCCCATGAATTCCAGAAAGGCACCGACGAGGCTGGGCACAGCGACGTCCCCATAGAGAGTTAATGCCTCGACGCAATGGAATGTGGGATCGGAAACCACCTCTTGCGGATCGATCAGCTCCAAGTGGCGGATCAAAGTCGGGATGCCCGGCTCATAGCGCAACTTGGCCATCAGGTTGCCCGCTCGAAAACGTTGCTGGATGGGCTGCTTCTGATCCGCCAGCAGTGCGTTGAGCTTTGGACCGAGCTGTTCAATCTCTTTGACGAGTCGCTCGGCCTCCCGAATTTCGGGGAGGTCGTTCTCCACCCGCTGCTGCGCGGGGCAACGGGACCAGCCCCCCATGAGGCTGGCCCCCGCAATGGCGAATGCCACCAGACCGAACCGCAACCGACACCTGACTTGTTCGTTCATACCGTTCCCCTTCGTGGTTGTTTCTCCGACTCACCGTACCGGCGAGGGAGCACCGGGTGCCACTGGCGAGGGGCTTCGCTCGCCAGTGTTCTTCAAAAGCCACTGGCGGCTCAAAGCAGCCGCCAGTGGCACCCGGCGCTCTAGTCACTCTGCTTTTCGCCGGGGTCCGTAATTGTGATGGTCAACTTGTTTGATCGCATTCGGTGACTCGAACGATCAGGACCGATCAACACTCGGGAACAAAACAATTCGTATTTTCCGGCGAGAGTCACGTCGAACATTCGAGACAGGTGGAGTTTATCCAACTCCTCAGCACCGGGTTTGAGTTCTGTTACGGCAACCTCCGCTGGGTCTGATTCAAAACACATCTTCCCATACTTTGTAAACGGAACCGGATTACCGTCGGGGCCGACAATCTCGAAAGTGAAGACATGAACCGGCGCGGTTTGGACGACAGAAATCTTCTGCGTTCCAAAATGCTTGGTTTGAACTTCGACCCACAACGGCTCGCCGGCGACGAACGTCAATTGACCATCGCACGATGCAATTGAGCATTTCGCCCCAAGCAATTCCGGACCCCATTCGATTTTGGTTTTCACTGTTGTCTTGCCCTCCTCCGCCAAATTCGCTGCTCCGCTACAGACGATCATCGCAAGAGGAAACGCGAACAAAGTCAATACGGACGTCTCCGACATAAGTCATTGACGCCGTGTTTCTTGGACAAAACGGCTGATTTGTGGAGTTTATTGGCAGTCTGAACTCCTCCCGGTGAGCCTCATGCGCTATGCTCTCCGCGTTCAATTGTCGGCTGATTTGTAGCA
>JANMLE010000480.1:0-3046 GCA_031372385.1 Planctomycetota bacterium
CTTGTTATCGCGCACGCCGCGCCGTTCCAGTCCCGTGTGGATCGATTGCAACTGCTGGAACTGGTAGCCCGGATTGTCGGCGAACCGCGTGCGAATCAGCTTCGCCAACTGTTCGACCCGCGCCTCGTTGGCATACTGCCCGGCGAACGCGACGTACTCGGTCGCCTTCGGGTCGTCCTGGCCGAACCGGTCGAGGTAATCCAGCACCAGATCAGCGGCGGCCGACGTCTTCACCGCGACGGCAAGTTCCGCGAGCGTGCGAATCTGGGCTTCTTCCAGCGCGGCTTTGCTGAGTGCCGTCAGCACCGTGTCATCGCGCAACTGGTCGCGCAGCGCCATCCGCGCGACATGGACCAGATGCGTGTCCTCCGACGGTGATTCGGCGCGGAGTTGGAAC
Source organism: Planctomycetota bacterium (assembly GCA_031372385.1). Classification (GTDB taxonomy): domain Bacteria; phylum Planctomycetota; class Planctomycetia; order Planctomycetales; family Planctomycetaceae; genus Schlesneria. The sequence continues at coordinate 398 of JANMLE010000480.1, forward strand.
AACGCCGCAACGTTGGCGACGTGCGGATGCCGACCCAGCGCATCGGCCGCCACGCGCCGCACGATCGCGTTTTCGTCCGTGAGTCGGCCGCGGACCAGCGCGAAGTCGGGTTCCGTCCATTGAGCACGTTCGGCCAGCGCGCGAACCAAGTGAGTCCGGACCAGCGGCGAGGTGTCAGTGGCGAGGCGCGCCTGGTCGTCGCTCTTCAAGTCGCCGAGTCGATCGAGCACCCACAGTCCGTGGGCTCGCGATTCCGCGCGCGACTGTTCCGCTTTGAGCGCCGAACGGACGGCGGAGACGGTGGCCGTGCGGAGTTGGTCGCGCTGAGCCGCCGGCGCGGATTGCACGGCGTCGACCAGCCAGTTGGTGACGAGCGTCCGGATAGAAAGGTTGGCGTCGCCCAATTCGCGAACCAGATCGTCCGTCTTGAACTTCGTCAGATCGGGCAGCGGTCGCGGCGGCGCGGCCTGGCCGTCGGTTCCCTTGTAGACCACGCGCCAGACGCGACCGTGGGTCCGGTCGCGGCGCGGGTGATCCAGCGGCACTTCGTAGTGGCCGATGATGCAATTGTAAAAGTCGGCGATGTACAGCGCCCCGTCGGGACCGACGGTCAGATCCACCGGCCGGAACCAGCCGTCATCACACGTCACCAAGTCCGGCTGAGTGTCGATCAGGAACGTCGAGCCGACCTGTTTCAACCGGTCGTGATGGACCGAGCAGTTGACCGGATTGCAGATATAGACGCTGCCACGGTGTCCCTCGGGAAACTGTTCCGCCCCGTAGAAGGCGGGGCCGCAGATTCCGGTGGAACCGTGTCCGTGGTCGATCATGGGAGGCGCGAAACCGAGTCCGTCGTGGGGCTTGCCGAAGCTGGGGTAGTACCCGCCGCGCAGCAGCATGTAGATCGGCATCGAGTGGCAATCCGAATCGAATGCGTCCCCCCAATGGCTGAACGTCAGACCGAACGGGTTCACCTGTCCCCACGTGAACTGTTCGAACCGCGAACCATCAGCACGGAACCGGTAGGTGTTGCCCGAATTCATGTTCGTCACGTTCCCCGACGCATCGCGCACGGCGGACGTGTTCGCGAAGCCGTGACAACCATAGATCCAGCCGTCGACCCACGGCCGGAACGAACTGGCCATCCCGTGCGTGTCGATGTTGCCAAACTTGCCGTAGAGGATCTCGCGCGAATCGGCCACTCCGTCGCCGTCGGTGTCGGCCACGCGGTAGATGTGGGGAATGCTGTACACCAGCGCCGTGCTGCCGTCACCCAGCGGAGTGTTCCCGATGGGGATGTTCAATCCCCCGGCGAAATGAGTGATCTTCGTGGGACGCCCGTCGGCACCGATCCCTTCGCACACGGTCAGCCGGTCGCGCGGATCGTGATCCCCCTGTCCGGGGAACCGGCTGCGCGGTTCGACGTCCCCCTTGGCGGGGTACGGGTACTCGATGGAATGCGTGATCCACAACCGGCCGCGCGCGTCGAAGTTCAGATTCATCGGCTGGCCGATGTCGGGATCGGAGACGACCAGTTGAATCTCAAACTCCGGCGGCAGGTGAAACAGTTTTAGCTGCTCCGCCGGTCGCAACGCCTCGGTCGGGGCCACACCGGGAGCACCGGATACATACGTGGCGGAGTGGACCGACACGACAAGGAACAGGAGGATCGCGAGGCGCTTCATGGAAACTTTGAAATCCAAGAGGGACGAACAACCAACTTCCGAGAGGAACATCAGTCCCCCGGTTCCGAATTGGTCTTCGAGCGAAGAACCGGGGGGGCTGACGCCCAAATGGAAATCATTTTGGCCTGTAGCTGAACTCGCAAGAGTTCAGAGGATTGGCGAAACCGGCTGAATTCTTGCGAATTCCGCTACGTCTCCAACAACTCACTTGGCCAGCGGTTTCGGTTGCGCCTTTTGCCATTCTTCCTGGCTGACCTTGCGCGTTTCCTGCACGAACACGAAGTGACCCTTCTTGTTGCCGACGAGCACGTCGACCAAGCCGTCGTTGGTGACGTCGGCGGCGATCACCTGCGTTCCCACACCGGAATCGTTGTCGATCTCGTAGGGGACGAAGTCAACGTCCGCGTTCGAGCGGACCAGCTTGAACCAGTACAACACCGCGGGAGCATCGGGCTCGGCGTCGCCTTTGGGGCCGTGGGCCCAATAGCGCTTGCCGGTGATGATGTCCTTCAATCCGTCGCCGTCCATGTCGACCAGGTCGACGGCGTGCAGTTGCGAGAACTTCACACCGTACTTGTTCTCTTCGGGCTTGCTCCCCGTGATCAGATGCTGCTTGAAGGTGATCTCGCCCTTGTCGTCTTTGACGTTTTCGAACCAGGCCAGACCGTAACCGTGGGCGACCAGTGAAGTGATGACGTCGTTGTCCTTGTCGCCGTCGACGTCGTAGACATGCATCTGGGCACCGCCACCGCCGAAGTCGGCCTTGTGATAGGCCCACGGTTCGCCGGTCTTGTCGGCGGCCGGTTGTTCCCACCAGCCTTCGCGCATCAGGAGGTCGATGCGGCCGTCGTTGTTCACGTCGCCATACCCCATCCCGTGCTGATACTTGCCCCAGCCCCCCTTGGCCGAAATCTGTCGGAACGACCACGGCTTCGTCGGATCCTTCCAATCGGGTTCCGCATAA
>JANMLE010000511.1:0-2938 GCA_031372385.1 Planctomycetota bacterium
ATCACGCCGATGTTGTGCGTCGCGCCGAACTCGGTCAGCTTCCGCAGTCCGTCGGCCGCCAGCTTGATCTGCTCGCGGTACGGACCACTCGACTGGGCGTTCACGCGGATCGAATGGCATCCCAGAAACTGTGCCGCTTCGACCCACTTGAAATGGTTCTCGACGGCTGTCGTTCGTTTCTTCTCGTCGGCATCGCCCAGCGCCCCTTCGCCGTCGCACATGATGAGGACGCTCGTCACGCCGTTGTCTTCGGCCCGCTTCTTCAACTCACCGAGATACGCCGCATCCTCGGCCTTGTCCTTGAAAAACTGATTGACGTACTCGATCCCGTCGATGCCGAACTCGGTCTTGGCCATCTTGGCGAAGTCGCGCGGATCGGCCTTGTCTTGGAAGAACCGCCGGTGCAGCGACCATTGCGCCAGGGAAATCTTGAACAGCGGAGGCTTGCCGGCGGGAGCGTCCGCGGCCAACAGCGCCGAGCCCGCGGAAGCGGCGGCACCGGCGGCGAACAATCCCGCGGAGGCTGACAAGAAACGACGCCGGGACAATTGGAGCGACATCAAACGATCCTCAACGTGAATGAATGGGCTGACTGCGGACAACGGACTGCCGGGATTCTATTCGCCCGCCACGACGAATGCGAACCTTGACAATTGGATCAAATAACGCAATCCGCGGATCTGGCAGTCCGTGCGGAAAAGTTCGCGGGCCCACTTCTTGGAAGCGCGACGGGCGATCACGTCGTCAATGCAGCGGCGTGCCTGGACGCCGCGTAGCAGTCGGTGCGACCGGTGGACGACGCGACGGCATTCAGGTCGAGATCCCGACCGCCGTCGACGTTGATCGACATGGTTCAGGAAGTTCGCAACAGACGGTTGACCGCAGCCTGTGCCGTTACGACCCCAAAGGTTGAGTCGCCCCGGTTGTGCTGGAGTCGATCCCGGCCATGACGACCACAGTGTCGGTGCAACTCAAACAGATTGCCATGTTTTCCCGATCCGCGTGTTGGGACGAATTCTTACTCGATCCCGGCGAATTCCCGAAAGCCCATCAAGTGTGGCTGTCCCAGACCTCATCGCTTACGCGATGTGGCACACTTCAGTGTCTGGCCGCAATGTGCGGCTCGCTCCAGCATCCTCATGGCGGAAATCGGACAGAATGTCGACGTGGCACGGTGGCAAATGCGGGATCGCGGCGGTCGGCATGATGTGGCTGGTGTGCTGCGTCTCTGGGTGTGGTCGCCAAACAACCGGGCCGCGGTTTCAGCGAGTCGAAGGTGTTGTGACGCTCGGCGGCAAACCGCTGACGTCGGGGACGATCCAGTTTGTTCCCGACAGCACCACGGCGGCACAAGGCCCGTCGGCCAGTGGGGTGATACAAGCCAATGGAAGGTACGAGTTGTTCGGGCCGCGCGGCTTGGCCGGTGCCGCCCCTGGTCACTATCGCGTTTCGATCTGCATACGAACGATCCGCAGCGACGCGCAGGTCGTGCCCACCTGCGACACCGTGCCTCCCCAATACTCGCGGCCCGAGACTTCGGGCTTAACCAGTGTTGTCGTCGTGGGCAACGGACCGCTGCGACGCGACTTTGACCTGGCACCGCGCAGCGCCCGTGTGTCTGAGGAACCCGGCGTCCCCCGCCATTGAAATCATCCCCGGCTTCGGAGCTTCGGGCCAACACGTGTGTCTGTTCGAGCCGCGCTGCCGTTCATTCCGAATGGCGGAGCACGGGCGTCCGGCCCGCGGTGCGAAGCGATCGACTGAAGCGTGATGCCGCGCTGATGTCGCCACGAACTCGCGTTTCCCCTGGTGACTGAGTGGAGTCTGTTTCATGTCTGTTCGCCGACGCGCCTTCACCCTGATCGAACTGTTGGTAGTCATCGCCATCATCGCGATGCTGATCGCGCTGCTGTTGCCCGCCGTCCAACGCGTCCGCGAATCGGCGCGGCGTATGGCCTGCAAGAGTCAACTCAAGCAACTGGGGTTGGCGCTGCACAATTACCACGACACGCACCTGCGGTTCCCTCCCCTGGAAGTCATGCCGGAAGTGAACGGACAATTGGTGTGCGATCCCTCGTTGCCAGTTCCCCAATGGGGAATGAAATCGGGAGCCTGGCACATGTTCATTTTGCCGTACCTCGATCAGGCCGGCATCTATCAGAAACTCGACTTTAACGTCGGCATCGGTTGGACCCCCGACAACCGCGTCGCCTACTCGCGCAAGTATCCGACCCTGATCTGCCCCAGTCACCCGATCGGAGACCACATCGATCCCAGCATCCGGGGGACTCCCAGTCATATTCTGCACTACTATGCCAGCGAGGGGACGGACTACGACCATCCGGATTTTGAATGCACACGCACTTCGAACGGGGTTTTCTTCCACAACTCGTCGGTCCGTCTGGCGGACATCAGCGACGGCACGAGCCAGACGGCGCTGCTGTCTGAATCTCTCGGCTACACACCGAATGGGCCACCGGGAACACGCGGACACCAGCAAATCGCCAACTTCCGTGGGTTGGCGATCAGTTGCCAGACACGTTTTGACGTGACGCCGAACACTAACATCGGCCACGGGTATTGGGGCGACCCGGGCAGCTTTCATGACGGGGGCTGTCATGTGCTGCTCGGTGACGGGGCCGTGCGGTTCGTGAGCGACTTCGTCGATGCCAACGCCTGGCGCGCCCTGGGTTCCCGCAATGGGAACGATCTGGTCGGAGAATTCTGACCGGTGCGCCGGGCTTCAAACTCCAATTGTGACGCGCCCGATAAAAGGCCCCGTAGCGTGGGCTTCAGACCTGACTTCATGGCACAAGTTTTGTTCTGTCATCAGATCGCCGTGCGGTTTGTAACGTTCGGCAACTGCGGTCGTCGATTGCAGTTGGGAGGAGATTCGGGCACGTCGGGACCGCAAGATGGGGAGTGCCGCACCGGGAGG
>JANMLE010000707.1:0-1477 GCA_031372385.1 Planctomycetota bacterium
GCCTGCGGCTGACCATCGGCATCGACCGCCAACCCCGAGATGTATCCCCGCTCTTCAAACCGCGCCGCATCACCGCGCCGCGCGGTGACGTTGTGCAGATAGAAATTCGGAACGGCATCGTTCGCCACGAACAGGCTCACGCGGCCCGATCGATCGAAGTCCGCGGCCACGACTCCCAGCCCCTTTCCTTCGGGGACTTCAATCCCGCCGGATGCCGACTGATCCTCGAACCGGCCATCGCCGAGATTGATGAACAACTGGTCGTGAGCGGCCGGGAATTCATGCGGCGTACACAACCGGGGCGAGCCGTCAGCCATGCGGCAGGTGTGGGAAAACAGATCTTTCCCCGTGACGTAGTTCACCGTGAACAGGTCGGGGTTCCCATCGCCGTTGAAGTCGGCCATCGCACAACTGGTCGTCCAGCGATCACCGGCCGTGCCCGTCTGCTGAGTCACATCGGTGAAGGTGCCATCGCCGTTGTTGTGATAGAAGCGGTTGGCTCCGATGTTCGCGACGTAGAGATCGGGGAAGCCGTCGTTGTCGAAATCGCCAACCGCGCTGCCCTGACTGAATCCGGTCTCGCGAATCCCGCACGCCGCCGTCGAGTCCTCGAACCGACCGTCTCCCCCGTTGCGGTACAGCCGATCCAACAGCTTGTCCTGCGCGACGTCCGGTCGGCGGTCCGATCCCTGCGTGAAGTACAGGTCTGGCCAGCCATCCACGTCGTAGTCGAATGCCGCCACACCGCCTCCACTGAACTCGTAGATGTACTCGCCCTCGGTGCTCGGGTTGCTGCCGTTGCGATAGATGAAGTCGATACCGGCGGCCCGCGTGTCTTCGACGAAGGCGATGCGATCACCGGCGGCACTGGCCACGGGACGGACGGCATCGTTCGCCACGGAAACAGTTCCCCACTTGGGGAGCGGATACGATGCCAGGTCGATCAGGCGGGTGGGATCGAAGCGGGGATCGACGCGCGGCGCGCGCGCCTCGGGTCGCGACCGCCCGGAGATCTTCTGCGGATCCCAATGAAACCCCGAGTTGGAACCGCGCAGAACCTGTCGCCAAGCCCAGGCTTCCGCGGACAATCCCAAGGCTTCGCATGCCTCCGCCGCGCGCTGACCCGCGTCCAGCGTGCCGGTGATTTCCACCGTCTTGGCCGCCATGATCAAGTCACCCAGCCGACGCGCGTGCTGTCGAAACACATCGGCCGACTCGGCATCACCGAGTTGACTCAGCAGATTCGCCAGTTGATAGCTGGCAGTCTGGTGATTCGGGTCGCGTCGCAGGCATTCCCAATAACAGCGGATCGCGACGCGCGGCTCGTCCTGTTGAACGGCCCATCCGCCGCGCACGAACCAGAGGTCGGGAAACTCGTCGGCTCCATCAGGCAGCGCGGCATGCCAAGCGGTCAACGCCGTGTGATCGCGACGATTGAGCAGCACTTCCCCCTTCCAAGCCTGCGCGGCAAACAATG
>JANMLE010000733.1:0-4807 GCA_031372385.1 Planctomycetota bacterium
CGTGGTCAACATTCCACTCCGCGCGGGGATGTCGATCGGCTTGTTCCTGATTTCGCTGGAGTTGGTGATGATGGTCATCATCCTCTTGTTCGTGCCGCGTCAGGTGGTCGGCATCTGCTTCCTCGGCTTCGCGATTGGCGAGTCGTTGGGTGCATCGGCTCTGCGAATCGCGGGCGGCATCTTCACGAAGATCGCTGACATCGGCTCGGACCTGATGAAGATCGTCTTCAATGTGAAGGAAGACGATCCGCGCAACCCCGGCGTGATCGCCGACTGCACCGGCGACAACGCGGGTGACTCGGTCGGCCCGACAGCCGACGGCTTTGAAACCTACGGCGTGACCGGCGTCGCGCTGATCTCGTTCATCACGCTGGCCGTGCCGAGCATCGAGATTCAAGCCAAGCTGATCGTCTGGATTTTCGCGATGCGGTTCCTGATGGACTTCATGTCGGGAGCCTCGTACTTCATCAATCAGGCGATCTCCGAGAGGCAGTACAAGGGCCTCAAAGAAATCGACTTTGAGCAGCCACTGACCCGCTTGATTTGGATCGCCTCGATCCTGTGCATCACGACGTCGTTCGGGATGAGCTGGCTGCTAATCCGTGATCTGAAAGTGGATGGCGAAGTTCTGGAGGGATTGTGGTGGCAGTTGGCCAGCATCATCAGTTTCGGAACGCTGGCAGCCGTGCTGGTTCCGGAATTCACCAAGGTTTTCACCAGTTCGCATTCCAAGCACGTCCATGAAATCGTGACCGCCTCGCGCGAAGGGGGAGCCTCACTGACGATTCTCTCCGGTCTGGTCGCCGGCAACTTCAGCGCGTTTTGGACCGGGATGCTGATGGCGGGCCTGATGACCGGTGCGTACTTCGTCAGCATGCTCGGGCTGGGCGCTGTCATGGGTGATCCTGCCCATGCCTCGGTGTTTGCCTTCGGCCTGGTCGCGTTCGGCTTCCTGTGCATGGGCCCGGTCACCATCGCCGTCGATAGCTACGGTCCGGTGACGGACAATGCGCAGTCGGTCTTCGAGTTGGCTCAGACCGAGCAGATCCCCGGCATCAAGGCAGAGATCCTGCGTGACTTCGGCTTCGAGCCGAACTTTGAGCTCGGCAAACACTTCCTGGAGGCGAACGATTCGGCGGGCAACACGTTCAAGGCGACCGCCAAGCCGGTGCTGATCGGCACGGCCGTGGTCGGTGCAACGACGATGATCTTCTCGATCATCCTGCTGCTGGAAAAAGCCGGTCTGCTGCACCTGAGCCTGACCGACGCCCCCGTGCTGCTGGGCTTCATCTGCGGTGGTGCGGTGATCTATTGGTTCTCCGGCGCGTCGATGCAAGCCGTGACCACCGGGGCTTACCGGGCGGTCGAATACATCAAAAAGAATATGGACCTCTCCAAGAAGGAGGCCGACATCAATGACTCGATCACCGTCGTCCGCATCTGCACCGAGTACGCTCAAAAGGGGATGTGGAACATCTTCATCGCGCTGATGACGATCACGCTGGCGTTCGCGTTCTTCGATCCGAACTTCTTCGTGGCGTACCTGATCTCGATTGCGGTGTTCGGTCTGTTCCAGGCGATCTTCATGGCCAACGCCGGCGGATCGTGGGACAACGCCAAGAAGTACGTCGAAGTCGATCTGAAAGAAAAAGGGACGCCGCTGCACGAGGCGACCGTCGTCGGCGACACCGTCGGCGATCCGTTCAAGGACACGACCTCGGTCGCGCTCAACCCGATCATCAAGTTCTCGACCCTGTTCGGCTTGCTGGCGGTGGAGATCGCGTTGGAATTCAAGCACGCCGCCGACGCCGCCAAGACGACCAACTACACGCCATTCATCGGCGTCGTGATGCTGGCCATCGCGCTGGTCTTCGTCTGGCGTTCGTTCTACTCGATGCGAATCCCGGCACGAGTCGAAGACAAGTGACTCTGTCGCACGCGGCTTGGAACGGGGGACGTGAGTTCCCCTGTTCCGAGGACGCGGATCTCAACAACGTCGTCCGGCCCCTTTGGTCCGGACGACGTCTCTCATTAGCCGTGATTCGCCCGCCGTATTCGTGAGATGCGTGGTGAAAATGTCTGGGCCAGCGGGACGGACAGGTAAAAAACCTGTCCTACGGTTGGACGCCGCCAGCCCGAATGATTCACGGTGTCATAGCTGAGTTCGCAAGAACTCAGGTCGTGGTCCGATGGTTCGCTGAATTCTTGCGAATTCAGCTACGAACAGCGCGGCAGTCGAGCCGCGACCGTGAGGGAGCGGTCAAGCCCTTGTCGACCGTTCCCTCACATTGGCGGCTCTTCAAAGCCCCTGAATAATCCGGGCTAATACGACTTGGCGAACACGCCCACGGTGACCGTGTCGGCACCGGTGAAGACGCACTTTCCGGGGGACTTGGGTTCGTCCAGCGGAGCACACCGGACGGTCAGGCGGTGTTGCTTGAGCCACTCGTACATCTCGGGGCAGTCGCAGAAGTGGGCGTAGGCGAAGCCGCCGCTTTCCATCGAACCCTCGTCCGAGTCGCCCAGGAACGACAGCAGTTCGTCCCGCGTTTTGACCCGGACGGTGTTCGCCTTCAGAAACCGTTCCGCCACCTCGAACAGTTCCCGTTGAATGGTTTGCAACTGGCTGCCGACGGTGGCGACGAGTTGTTCGATGGTTTGACTCTCCTTGGCGAGCGTGTTGCGACGAAAGACGGTCGCGGTCCCCGCCTCCATTTCCTTGGGGCCGACTTCGACGCGCAGCGGAACTCCATGCTTGACCTGATACCAGGCCCGGTCGCCGAAGCGCAGGTCGCGGTCGTCGATGAGCACCCGGACCGCTTCGCCTTCGTAGCGCTGTTCCATGAGTTGGCTGCGGATGCGGTTTGCATAGCCGATGACCGCGGCACGTTCGTCGTCGGTCTTGAAGATCGGGACGATGGCGACATGCTTGGGGGCCAGACGCGGCGGCAGGACCAGTCCGTTGTCGTCGCTGTGGGTCATGATCAGCGCGCCGATCAGCCGCGTGGAAACTCCCCATGACGTCGTCCAGGCGAACTTCTCCTGGCTGTTGCGGTCCTGGAACTTGATCCCCTGGGCCTTGGCGAAGTTCTGACCGAGGAAGTGCGACGTTCCGGCCTGCAGCGCCTTGCGGTCCTGCATCATCGCTTCGATCGAATACGTCGCGACGGCACCGGGGAATCGCTCACCACTCGGCTTCTCGCCGCAGACCACCGGCATCGCCATGTAGTCGCGGGCGAAGCGTTCGTACGTCTTGAGCATCGTGTGCGTTTCTTCGCGCGCCTCGGCTTCGGTGGCGTGGGCGGTGTGACCCTCCTGCCAGAGGAATTCGGCCGTCCGCAGGAACAGCCGCGGCCGCATTTCCCAGCGCACGACGTTCGCCCACTGGTTGATCTTGATCGGCAGGTCGCGGTACGACTGCACCCACTTGGCATACGTCGCGCCGATGATCGTTTCGCTGGTCGGGCGGACGATCAGTGGCTCTTCGAGCAGGCCGTCCGGCACGAGCTTCCCCTCGGAGTTCATCGTCAGCCGGTGGTGCGTGACGACCGCGCACTCCTTGGCGAACCCCTCGACGTGCTCGGCCTCCGACTGCAAAAAGCTGATCGGGATGAAGAGCGGGAAGTAGGCGTTTTCGTGGCCCGTTTCCTTGAACATCGTGTCGAGGACGCGGTGGATGTTCTCCCACAGGGCGCAACCCCACGGCTTGATCACCATGCAGCCGCGGACCGGCGACACCTCGGCCAGATCGGCGGCCTTGATGACCTGCTGGTACCATTCGGCGTAGTTGTCCCGGCGGGTGGGGGTGATCGCGGTTTTTTGCGGGGCCATGGGTCACTTCAACGGGAAGGGGTGGGTCGGAACAGCCTCGGCGTCAGGCGGGCGGCAAGGATAGCGGAAAGCGTTGAGCCATTTCAACGAACGTCATTTGTCGCACTTGCCGGCCACACTGCTGCGATCTTGGTTCGCCGTCTCCGTGACCGTCACGTTCCTTTGGACCGGGCGAGCCGCACTTTGGCCGCTCCCCGCGAGTACGATCCCGGCCAGCGTCGCCGTGGCTGCGAGTCGCGTCACCGCGATCACTTTGCCGGCTGTCACCTGGAGTCGCCATCGTTGAGACGGCGGTCGCTCGAATTCCGGGTCTCAAGTCGATATCAATGTCGCGTCGTCCGACGATTTCGCGGGCGGCCAGCGGGCCGACACAACAGAACCACAAATCTACGGTGAGGAATCATGGTCGAAGAGAACAAGCCGGCAGAGACAGCGGTCCCGAAAAAGAGTTTCGTCAAGATTCTGAAGCGGATCTTCATCGCGCTGGTGGTGATTGTCGCGGTGCTGGCAGGCATCGTGGCCCTGCAACCTGACGAATTCCACATCGTCCGGTCGGCGACAATGGCCGCGCCGGTGGACAAAGTCTTTGCCCAGATCGATGACTACCACAATTGGGACGCATGGTCTCCGTGGGCCAAGCTGGACCCCGCGGCCAAGAACACCTTCGAAGGTCCAACCGCTGGCAAGGGGGCGATTTTTTCGTGGGACGGCAATGACAAGGTCGGCGCGGGCCGCATGACAACTCTGGAAAGCCGCCCCAATGAACTGGTCAAGATCAAACTGGAGTTCTCCCGGCCGATGCAGGACACCAGCACGGTCGAGTTCACCTTCAAGCCGGATGGTGGCAAGACACTCGTGACGTGGAGCATGACCGGCCGTCACACCTTCATGAGCAAGGGTGTCTGCCTGTTCATGAACATGGACAAGATGGTCGGCGGCCAGTTCGAAGAGGGTCTGGCGAACATCCGAAAGATCG
>JANMLE010000571.1:0-1046 GCA_031372385.1 Planctomycetota bacterium
TGGAACGGATCGCCGCCGACCGGTCCGCGCGCGTCGTGGTCCTTGGGGCGGCCGGACCTGTCTTCTGTTCGGGGCACGATCTGGGTGAGATGGTCGGCCGTCCGGAAGCGGACTATCAAACGCTGTTCGCACGCTGCTCCAAAGTCATGCAGCAGATCCGGCAGTTGCCGCAACCGGTCATCGCCCGCGTGCAGGGACTCGCCACGGCGGCGGGATGCCAGTTGGTGGCGACCTGCGATCTGGCCGTCGCGGCCACCGAGGCGAAGTTTGCCACACCCGGTGTGAAGATCGGTCTGTTCTGCACGACGCCGATGGTCCCGCTGGTCCGGGCCGTGCCACCGAAGGTGGCGATGGAGATGCTGTTGACCGGCCTCCCGATCACCGCCGAACGGGCGTTGGCCGTGGGACTGGTGAACCGCGTGGTTCCCGCCGATCAACTCGATGCCACCATTCGCGAACTGACCGATGCGATCGTCGGCAGCAGCGCGGCAACGCTGAGTTTGGGCAAGCGCGCCTTCTACGATCAACTGGCCCTTGACGAATCCACCGCTTACGAACGAGCCACCTGCCTCATGACCGAGAACGCGATCCAACACGACGCCCAAGAGGGAATCTCCGCGTTCCTGCAAAAGCGTCCGCCGCAGTGGAAAGGTGAATGACCGCGTTCGTTTCTGAGGGCGTCGGAAAGATGAGATGCCGCGATGTTTCGATTTCTACGCTTATTCCTGCGAATCCGGCAGCCGGTAATCTATCAAGAAAATGCCATTGAGATCGCGCGACTGCATTGCCAGTGTCAGCGCTGGGCGTGGGGATCACCCAGGGTTGTTGAAGGGCTGCGGACGTGGACAGTTTGGACGAACTCGGGATACAGGCCGAGTCCGTGGGTTGAGGTTGATCAACAAACGGGAGAGGTTCTTCGGGCAGGAAGCCCGCCGCGCTAAACCATCGTTCGAGGAATAGGATGTCGCTGATCGGCTTTGATGATCTGTATCAGTTCGCGGACCAACTTCCGGCTCCGCGCGGGGTGGTGGCGGCGGGAGGTGCGG
>JANMLE010000784.1:0-11780 GCA_031372385.1 Planctomycetota bacterium
AACGGCATGTCCTCGATCGGAAGCACCTTGGAAATCACGCCCTTGTTCCCGTGCCGGCCGGCCATCTTGTCGCCGACAGAGATCTGGCGCTTGGAGGCGACGTAGACTTTGACCATCTGCAGGACACCGCTCGGCAGTTCATCGCCGCGCTTCATCGTGTTGAGGTGACGATCCCGCTGGTCAATCACGTCTTCAACGGCACCCCATCCGTCCTTAAAGGCGCGGCGGCAGTCGGCTTTCTTCTGCGGACTGCGGATGTCCAGCGAGTCCAGGGTCGAGCGGAAATTCTCCGCGTAGGACGCCACAAATTTGTCATCCGTGATCGACCGGATTTCCCGTCCGTCGGCATCGCTCAGCCGCCGATCGAGAACCTTTTCGAACTCCTTCAGGAACTCGCGGAACGCATCGGCGATCGACGTGTTCCCGGCATCCTCGCTCTTCTTCAACTCCAGTTCGAACTTCTTCCGCTCCGTCTCCGACAAACTCATCCGGCGCGAAAACTTTTCGGTGTGAATCACGATCCCTTCCGTTCCGCTCGGAACTTCCAGCGATTCGTTCTTCACGTCCTCGCCCGCCCGGCCGAAGATGGCGTGCAGCAGTTTTTCTTCCGGCGTCAATTCGGTTTTCGCTTTGGGGGAAACCTTGCCGACCAGGATGTCGCCCGGCTCCACGCGGGTGCCGATGTGAACCACGCCGCCTTCGTCCAGGTTACGCAGGGCCTTTTCGCTGACGTTTGGAATGTCACGCGTGAACTCTTCCCGACCAAGCTTGGTTTCGCGAACTTCCACATCGAACTCGTCGATGTGAATCGACGTGTAGACGTCTTCCTTCACGAGCCGCTCGGAAAGAATGATCGCGTCTTCGAAGTTGTATCCCTCGAACGACATGAACGCCACCAGCACATTTCGCCCAAGCGCCAGTTCGCCGGCGGAAGTCGCGGCACTGTCAACGAGGATCTCGCCCTTCTTGACCCGCTGTCCCATCTTGACGATGGGGGTTTGGTTCAGGCAGGTTCGTTCGTTCAATCCCGTGTACTTGCGCAGCAGTTGGCGCTTGCCGTCAACCTCGATGCAGGTCGAATCGACATAGGTCACCTTGCCGCTCTTCTCGGCCCGCAACACCATTCCCGAGCTTTCGGCAACGGCCTGTTCCAAGCCGGTCCCGACCAGCGGAGATTCCGCCACGAGCAGTGGAACACCCTGTCGCTGCATGTTCGAACCCATCAGCGCGCGGTTGGCATCGTCGTGCTCTAGGAACGGAATCAGACCGGCGGACACACCCACCATCTGGCAGGGAGCGACATCAATGAAGCCCACGTCCGCGGAGGCCATCCAGACCACGTCGTTGTGGAATCGTGCCATGACGCGCTCTTCCGAAATCGTGTTCTTTGCGACCGGCGTATCTGCCGGAGCAATGAAGACGCGGGCTTCCTGGTCGGCCCGCAGCCACTCAACATCCTCCAGCACCTTCCGGTTCTTCACCACCCGATACGGGGTGATCAGGAACCCGTAATCGTCGACCTTGGCGAAAATGCTGAGGCTCGAGATCAAACCAATGTTCGTTCCTTCAGGCGTCTCGATCGGGCAGATTCGGCCATAGTGCGAGATGTGAACGTCGCGAACCTCGAAGCCGGCCCGCTTGCGGTTCAATCCGCCGGGGCCCAAGGCACTCAACCGCCGTTCGTGCGTCAGCGTCGCCAGCGGATTCGTCTGGTCGACCACCTGGGACAATTCGCCGCGCCCGAAGAAGTACTCGATCGCCGCCGAGACGCTCTTCGGGTTCACGAGCGTCCGCGGAGTCATCTCCTCCACGTCCTTCAGGCTCATTCGCTCCTGAACGGTGCGGCGCAGTTTCAGGAACCCCTTGCGGATCTCCTCCGAGGCCAGTTCATCAATCGTGCGCAGCCTTCGATTGCCCAAGTTGTCGATATCGTCGACGTGCGCACTCTGATCCCCGATTCGCAGTTTAATGACGTACCGGATCGCGTTGACGACGTCCTCGGCCTTCAACGTCATCTCGCTGTCTGGAACGGACTGCTCGAACTTCCGGTTGATGCGGAACCGGCCGACGCGCCCCAACCGATATCGATTCACGTCGTAGAACTTCTCCTTGAACAACTCGACCGCTTTTTCCAACTGCGGCGGATTGCCGGGGCGCAGTCGCTGATAGATCCGCAGTAGCGCATCTTCGTGCGTGCTCGTGGGATCTTCCAGAATGCTGGACAGCGCCAATAAGTCGTCCGCCTTGTCGATGACCTCCACGGTCTTGAGCGTCGAGGTCTTGATCTCAGCCACGGCGGCTTCCGTCAGCTTGTCACCCAGCTCGGCGATGATTTCGCCAACTCGCTCGTGCCCTGCGGGATAAACGACATCCTCGGCCGCATGCCTGCCTAGGAGAGCTTCATCACCACGGCTGACCTTGACCACCTTCGTCTCGTAAAACAACTTGATCAGCGCGTTACTGGTGCCGTAGCTGGGATCCATGGCACGCAGGAAGGTCATCGCCGAGAACTTACCGCTCTGATCGATCCGGACGCCCAGTGTTTCCCGTTTGCTGATGACGATCTCAATCCAACTACCGCGCTCGGGGATGACGCGGCAGGAGAACTGTTTGCGTTCCCCCGGCTCCGACCCTTGGACGAAGTCGACGCCGGGTGACCGGTGCAACTGACTGACAACGACACGCTCGGCCCCGTTGATGATGAACTCGCCGCCGCCGATCATGATGGGCATGTCGCCGAGGTACACCTCTTCCTCAATGGCCTGTTCCTTCATTAGGCGCAGCCAAATACGGAACGGACGGCCGAACGTCAGACGCAGTTGGCGGCACTCCAAGGCCGTGTAGCGAGGCTTCCCCAACTCGTACTTGACGTACTCCAGCCGATACCGATGATCGTAACTCTCAATCGGAAACACTTCACGCAGAATGGCTTCCAGCCCCGCATCCTTGCGTTCACGGGGATCATCGTCCAACTGCAAAAAGCGGATATAGGAGTTGACTTGGATCTCTGTGAGATCAGAAATCTGGAACTGAGACTGCAGCGACCCAAACGACCGCATTTCGGTCGTTGCGATGATACGGGTGGCCGGTATTGCCATTAGGTTGCTTCCTAAATCCCAAATTGATTCGTCGAACAGTTTTTAGATCTTGCGAAGACACTCGAACCGCCGAGGTTGTTTCAACCGGAGCAGCCCACAGCGAACCAGAAATGTCGGCGGCGTAGAACGGCAGCACCCGAGCCGGACACGAGCCCGCCGTCAAAAGAATTGCGATCTACCGACGTCCTGTGCATAGGTGCGCACCGACACCCACTGTCGCCTCCCCAAGGTAGCGCAGCGGTCGCAAGAATAGTTTCGCTCACGACTGTCAAAGCGTGACCTCTGTACCCGCCCATCGACATTCGTAATGCCCGGATCAGTGACGATGTCCAAGGGCTGGCAGCAAGAGTTCACTTCGCCGTGCAACCCTGCCAAATCTGCGGCCACCTTTGCAATCGAATTGTGCTTCACAACTTGCGCGAGCACAAGGATCAGCCCCAATTCGTACCAAGCTCAGCAGCCGCACCGGACAATCCCCGGCGTCGCACCACGACCTACGTCACTGTCCGGACTTGCCACTCGACGTTGACCGCCGCCTCTCGAAAACGCCCTTAACGGGTGTTCTCCGGAGCGACATCCCCGGATGACAGACTACTTGACGTCGCAAGTCCCGCCGGCCTGTTCGACTTCGGCCTTCAATTTGGCCGCGTCTTCCTTCGAAACACCTGTCTTCAGCGGCTTGGGCACGCCCTCGACCAAATCCTTGGCCTCCTTCAGGCCCAGTCCGGTGCAGCCGCGAACGACCTTGATCACGCCGATCTTGTTCTCGCCAAAGCCGGTCAAAATGACGTCAAACTCGGTCTTCTCTTCCACGACCGCAGCAGCGGCAGCAACTGGAGCCGCCGCCATCATGACTCCACCGCCAGCGGCTTCAATCCCGTGTTTCTCCTTCAGATAATCCGCCAGCGACTTGGCCTGAAGCAGTGTCAAACCGACGATCTGATCGCCCAACTGTGTAATCGTCGCATCGAAATCGCTCATCGAACTCATCCTTTCAAACAATAAACAAACTCTGGGTCAAGACGTTACAACAAGTCGACGTCAGTTTGGTTGTACTCAGGTTGGTTGTACCCTGTGCGAACGCCACTCGGCGTTCAGGAAGCCTTGTCTGCAATAGCCTTCACCTGACCGGCGATCTTGCCGCCCGGCCCTGTAATTGCGCTGACCAACCGGCCTCCCGGGCTCTTGATCAGACCTGCAATCTGGCTGAGCAGTTCTCGTCGTCCTGGGCTCTTACTCAGGGTCTCCACATCCGCGGGCTTGAGGGGAGTGGTGCCAATCGCCCCGCCGCGGATTTCAATCGCCTTCAGCTTCTCACACCACTCCGTTAACTCCTTCGACAAGGCGACGATGTCGTCGCTGCCGAACACGAGCGTGCAGGCACCGGTCAGGACATCCGCCGCGCCGGTCAATCCGATTTCGTTGAGTGCCCGTCGCGCCACTGCGTTCTTCACGCCCAACAGCGTAATCCGCTTCTTACGGAGATTTCGCCGCAGTTGATTCGCCGCCACACCATCCAAGCGGGAGAAATCCAAGATCAGCACTTCTCGGCACTCGCCGAGTGCATCCTGAATGCTGTCGATCATCATTCGCTTCACAACTTTGCTCATCGACTCACTCCACGCTGACCCAACCTGTCACATTTCAGCAACGAAGGCACCACGCTACCCCGCATCAGCTCGCGATCGACACACCCGGGGTCATTGTTGCTGACAGACAGATGTTCCGAACGTACTGCCCCTTGGACGAGGACGGCTTGATGGATCGCAAGAACTTCAACATCGCGTCGACGTTCTCGGACAACTGACTGTCGCTGAACGACAGTTTCCCGACGACACAATGCACATTGCCGCCGGAATCACAGCGGAATTCAACCTTACCGGCCTTGTACTCACGCACCGCACTGGCCACGTCATTGGTAACGGTTCCGGCCCGGGGATTCGGCATCAACCCGCGGGGACCGAGAATCTTTCCCAGCGGCCCGACGACGCCCATCATATCCGGTGATGCGATCGCCACGTCGAAATCGAGCCAGCCGCCCTTGATCTTCTCGGCCAAATCCTTGCCGCCGACAACATCAGCCCCGGCTGCCGTCGCCAAGCCCACATTGTCCCCCTGCGTGAACACGATCACTCGCTTTGACCGACCGATTCCGTGCGGCAGCACAATCGATCCTCGCACAATCTGATCCGCCTGGCGGGGGTCGATGCCCAACCGCACGGCGATCGTGACCGACTGATCGAAACGACACCGTCGGACGCCCGCAGGAAGCTTTTCTTCCAAGGACTTCAACAGCAGAACGGCGGCACCAATCTCCAGCGATCCGACATCGGCAATCTGTTCGCGCAGAATCCGAATACGCTTTGAACAACGTGACATGGAACACCCAAAACTAAAAGAGACTCGGCTGTCAGTCTAAAACTTCAATCCCCATACTTCGTGCGGTGCCCCGAATCATCAGGGCGGCATGCTCGTGATCGCGGGCGTTCAAATCCTCGAACTTGGCTTTCACAATGTCCGCGACCTGGGCCGCGGTGACACTCCCCACGCGGTCCGTCTTCGCATTCGCAGCCCCCTTCGCCACCGCAGCGGCCTGCTTCAGCAACACCGAAGCGGGGGAACTCTTCAGGATGAATGTGAATGTGCGGTCTTCATACACCGTTACAATGACCGGGACGACAGTTCCATTCAGGTCACGAGTCTTCTCGTTGAACTGCATCACAAATTGACCAAGGTTGATCCCGTGCGGACCCAAGGCTGTGCCGACAGGGGGCGCTGGAGTCGCCTTCCCCCCCGGAATCTGAACCTTCACCTGAGCCTTAATCTTCGCCTGCTTCTTCGCCACCACCATCTCCTCAATTGTGCCTGGAATCAGTCTCAGGTCCGTTCAACCTGCCACGACTCCAGATCAACAGGCGTCGGCCTGCCAAAGATCTCAATCAGAACGGTGATTTTCCCGCTGTGCTCGTCCACGCCCTCAACTTGACCGTCGAAGCCCTCGAAGGCACCGTCTTTGATTTTGACACCATCGCCCACGCTGAATTCGATCTTCGCGCGAACGGGCTCGGCAGGAGCGGTCACGCCCACGCCGAGCATGCGGTCGATCTCATGCGGCTGCATCGGGATCGGCTGCCCCGCGGCACCCGTGAAGTCGCCCACCCCGTTGGTCGTCCGCACCAAGTACCAAGTGTCGTCATTCAAAACCATCTGAACCATGAGATAGCCGGGATATAACTTTTGTTCAATGACCCGGCGCTTCCCCGACTTGTGATCCACGATCTTTTCAACGGGAATGACGATTTCTCCGAAGAACTCCCCCAGCGCCTCTGGGCCGATCCGGCGTTTTAGCGAATCGCGAATGGTTCTCTCGCGATTACTTTGCACCTTCAGCACATACCATTGCATCTGCTGCTCAGCACCTTCCGACATGGCCACTAACCCCCCGGGCTCTTCCGCCAAACGCAGATTAATGGACTATTCTGTAACCAACCGGTGCAAACAACTGCCTAGATCCAGCCGGGTTGGCAACACCCCTAAAACTGCAGAACATGGATCAGCCGCAAGACCCAATGCCAAACCACGTCGTAGCAGAACAGCACCACGCCCAGCATTCCCATCGTGAACAGCACCACGGCGGTTGACCGCCGCAACTGCGGCCATCCCGGCCATGACACCTTCGCCATCTCATGCTGAACTTCAATCAGAAACTCCGCAAATTGCGGATAATTTACCACCCGAAAAACCGCCCATAACCCCGCCACCACGCACACGGCGGTCACCACGCCCCGACCCGCTGTGCCGGCATCGGCCAACAGCGACTGGTTCATCGCCCAACACAACAGGCAGACGACAATCACCCCAGCCCCAGCCACCAGTTGCCGCGCAATCCGCCCCTGATTCTTCTTATGGAGGTTGACGCTGAAGAACGTCTCCCGAAACCCACCCGATTTTGCGTGATTCACCGTAGAAACCCTAGTTGCCGCGAAACGCACAGAACCGAGATACCGCGAGCCAAGAAAGCCGCACCGAAAACACGGGCGGAGGGAGTCGAACCCGCAACCCCTGGATTTGGAATCCAGTGCTCTGCCAATTGAGCTACGCCCGTTCGCGTCACGTTGCCGAAGCCAAGTCCGAGCCAACCAATCCGCGTCACTTCTTCCGCGATTCCTTGTGAGCCGTGTGCTTCCGCAATTTGTTGTTGTACTTCTTTAGCTCCAGACGCTCCGTACCGCGAGTTTCTTTGTTGACGCGATAGTTTCGCAATCCGGTTTCCGTACATTCCAGCCAGACAAACTCGCGTGCCATAAACCCACCTCGCAAAATGCAGAACCAAGCGATCCACGCAAAGCAAACAGCAATGCGGGCACAACCATTGGGGGGTGCCAATCACCCGCATCGCCATGACTTGCCGCTGACGACGGAGACTACTCAAGAATCTTGACCACCACACCCGATCCGACCGTTTTACCACCTTCGCGGATGGCAAACCGGACATTCTCGGTCATTGCGATCGGTTTGCCGAGAACGATGGACAGCTTGACGTTATCGCCAGGCATGCACATTTCGGCACCATCAAGCAAGTTCGCCTCGCCCGTCACGTCGGTCGTTCTGAAGTAAAACTGCGGGCGATAGCCGCTGAAAAACGGCGTATGGCGACCGCCTTCTTCTTTGCTCAGAATATAGACCTGAGCCTCGAACTTGGTGTGCGGAGTGATAGAGCCGGGCTTGGCCAAAACCTGCCCCCGCTGCACGTCCTCTTTCTTCAAGCCGCGCAGCAGGACGCCGCAGTTGTCGCCGGCAATCCCCTGGTCCAATGTCTTGTTGAACATTTCAACACCAGTGCAAACTGTTTCCTTCGGATCTGCCAACCCGAGCAACTGCACCTTGTCGCCGACTTTCAACACGCCCTGCTCGATTCGACCCGTTACAACCGTGCCACGGCCTTCGATCGAGAACACGTCCTCAATCGCCATCAGCATCGGCTTGTCGGTCTCACGGGTTGGCTCGGGAATGCCCTTGTCGAGGGCGTCCATCAATTTTCCGATGCACTCGTTGAACTTCGGATCAGCCGGGTGGTCCAACGCTCCCTTGGCGTTGCCCCGGATGATCGCAATATCGTCACCGGGGAATTCATACTTATTCAACAGGTCGCGAATTTCCATCTCGACCAATTCGAGCAACTCTTCGTCGTCGACCAAGTCGCACTTGTTGAGGAAGCAAACCAGCGCCGGCACGTTGACCTGCTTGGCCAGCAGAATGTGTTCGCGAGTCTGCGGCATGGGGCCGTCGGCCGCCGAAACCACCAAGATCGCGCCGTCCATCTGGGCGGCACCAGTGATCATGTTCTTGATGTAATCCGCGTGCCCGGGACAGTCGATGTGAGCGTAATGGCGAGATTCAGTCTCGTATTCAACGTGGCTCACGGCGATCGTCACCGTCTTCGTTTCGTCGCGAACAGTTCCACCCTTTGCGATATCCGCATAGCTCTTGAACTTGGCCAGACCCTTGGCGGTTTGGACTGCAAGGATCGCCGCCGTTGTTGTCGTCTTACCGTGATCGATGTGGCCAATCGTTCCAACGTTGACGTGCGGCTTGCTGCGCTGAAATACTTCCTTCGCCATTTGATCCCTATCCTCGCTTCTCTTGTCTGAAACTTCACCAACCAACGCTACGACTTCGCAAACAACGGGCGGGAACACCCCGATCCGGATGTAACAAACTAACTGAGACCGCAAGAGCTGCTGAAGGGATTCGAACCCTTGACCTCGTCCTTACCAAGGACGCACTCTACCAACTGAGCTACAGCAGCAGGGCAGCCGATGGAAGTCGCGAATCTCCAGAGAATGGGCGATGCTCTGTCGCTTGTCAACCCAACGACGCTTCATCGCGACGACAATCCGATCAGCCCGCCCAATGCGGACCTGACGGCGCCGAATTCCAACTTGAACACCAACGCTGAAGTTGCCCCAGTTGCCAACTGAAACCGCTCCGGCAGCGAATCACAATTGCGTTTTTCTTCGTGAGCGAGAGCCACCGCAGTCCACCAACCTCCAGCCATTACACCGGAAGCCGAGACTTCGAACTTTCGTCTCGCAAATCAAGAGCGGGTGATGGGAATCGAACCCACACCACCAGCTTGGAAGGCTGGAGCTCTACCATTGAGCTACACCCGCAAGTACCGACCCATGCACAACCAGAAAAAACGAGGCGCTTCAATGGCGGGAGCAGGATTCGAACCTGCGAAGGCAGTGCCACCAGATTTACAGTCTGGCCCCTTTGGCCACTCGGGTATCCCGCCCAAATTGTTCGGGTGGCGGGCCGCCCCTTCACCCATTTTATCAATCCCAGCAATCGACAGAACCCATTTGCAGCAAAGAGCTAGCGGAGGGATTTGAACCCACAACCACCGGTTTACAAAACCGGGACTCTACCGTTGAGCTACGCTAGCGGATTCTGGCCCCAACCGCAATCGAGCAATATAGCAACGATCATCGCGTTCGCAAGAGTGGCAGAATCAAAGCCATACGAACCTTGTGGCGCGTCTCGAAACCGCTCCTTCGTTTCTGACGGCGTCCGAATGCTGACACGCCGCTCACCGTTCCGGTTCAGTCCATTCGCCAAATCGGATTGCAGAAGAGCTTCACGGCGTATGACGCGAAGAGATGTCGAGGAAAACGCTTCATTAAAACTGACTTCATTGGTTGTGCGCACGGCCGCGCTGGGCGGAATCCGTGGCGTGAGCGTTGCGACCAGTCCAGTTCCCGCCAACGGAGCAACAGTCAGCGGGTTGCGGTGACGGCCGGTCTGGCCGGTTCCCGGAATCAAGTCGGAGGCGCACCGGACCGATAAGACAGCAGACCCGTTGATGAGGACCAAGGATTGCATGATGTTTCGCTCCGCGTGCTTTGCCGCTGGATTGTTTTTGGGATTGTGGGGCCTGTCGTTTCTAGCCATCGACAAGCTGGTCATGTTTCAGCCTGAAGAGCGTGATCCGGGAATTCGCGGCATGCTTGCCAAGCAGGTCGTCAACAAGGAATCCCGACCGATCATCGACCCGCCGGACTGGGCGGCATTCACCCTGTTGTCGATCGGTTCCGTCACGATGCTGTACGCCGTGGCACTCCCAAAGCACTCTTGAGGGACGATGCCCTCAATGCGAGTCGCAAGCACTCACGGCCTTCTTCAGGCTGGTTCCAAGTCATCCTGTCCCAGGCAGGCCATCGCGTGGATCAGCATCTGTGCCTCACAACGAGAAACATAGTCGGCTGGAATCGCGCCGATGGTGGCCGAATCCCATTCGACGATCAACTTCTGCGCGGGCGGCCTGCCTGAAACTTCGATCACGCTTCCGGTCCAACCTGCAAGCGACACATCTGAGAATTCAGGTGAAACGACGCCCGGTCTGACTCGGATCCTCGTCCCTTCGCCCAGCCCTCCTGTGGCCGTCTTTTTCGCCATTGATCCGCGTCCCCAGTGAGTCAGCTTCCGTGATGTGATTCCTCGCGCGGCCAGCGAAGCACCGCGGTCTTGGGCCGTCAATATCCGCACAGATTGCCGAGAAATCAAGCGCCACACCGCAAGAGTGGAACCAGCCCACATGAAACACAGCTACCGGAGTTGGGTCACTTGTTGTTGTTGGCTGAATGGACTCGACTGGCGTGGATTTCAGCCTGTTTCACCGCCTCTGCTGGCTCTCCGCGGATGGGTGCGGGACATTCAGTGATTCCCCGCGATTCGCATGTCAGGTTGCACTTCCTCGCTCCCGGGCAGAGAAAGAATCACATGAGTGGAAGTAGAATGTGCGGCATCGTTCGACGTGAACCCGGCATACTGCTCACACCCGCAATCGGATACCGTCAATCGAGATTTGAGGCCGCCGACTACTGAATTCCGATCCTCTCATTCCATTGTCTCCACTCATGCTCATTGGCATCTTCGCGGACAGTCACGATCACTTGGACCACATTCGCCGGGCGGTGCAGTTGTTCAACGCTGCCGGTTGCGAACTGGTTGTCTTCGCCGGCGATCTGGTGTCGTCGTTCGCCGTGCCGCCTCTGCGCGCGTTGAAGTGCCGGGTGATTGCCTGCTACGGCGACAACGAGGGGAACAAGGCCGGTGTGGCGGCCGGCATGAAGATCATCGGCACGCTCGGTGAGCCGCCGTTTGGCTTCAAAACTCCCGATGGCCGGCGGATTCTGCTCGCCCACATGGATCGGTCACTGCGGGATCTGGATGGTGACTTCGACGTTGCCATCTACGCCCACACGCACAAACCGAGCATCATGCACGACGAACGGGGCCGGCTGTTCATCAACCCCGGCGAAACGAGCGGCTGGTCGTACGGCAAGCCCACGGTGGCTCTGCTCGACACCACGACGATGCAGACCAGAATCGTCTCGCTGATTGAGTCGCCGATTCCGGAAACCGCGTGACATGGACGACACCGCACTGCACGAACTGCTCTCGGGACGCCGACGTGATGTCGGGGCGAGGCTGTTGCGCGGGGTGTTGTCGGTGGCTTCGCACGGGTATTCCGCCGCGATGACGTTGCGAAACATGGCGTATGACCGGGGATGGCTTGGCGTGCAACGCGCTGGCGTGCCCGTCATCAGTTTGGGAAACATCACGACCGGCGGGACGGGCAAGACTCCGATGGCGGCCTGGCTGGCCAATTGGCTATTG
>JANMLE010000802.1:0-7757 GCA_031372385.1 Planctomycetota bacterium
CAGCGACGGCGAACCGCTCAGCAAACACATCCTCTCCCGCCCCGGCGACCTCTATTACCGCCGCAGCACCGCCGCCAACCTCACCGCCAAATCCGCCGCCACCTGACCCAGCCGAAAAAAGGGAATGCTGTTATGCACCCCCCTGCTGACTGGTGGCTGAAATGGATTTTGGACTTCGACGCCGTGATACAACTGGCCGTGGTTGAGATTTTCGGAAAGGATTCGGACACAGCCGGCACGTTCGGCGGCGGAAATAATCAGCGAATCCCAATGCGAGGTGCCGTATTTTTGCTGCGTGGCAATCGCACGCTGGACGAGTGGAAAATCCAGCGGGATGACTTCCAATGCTCCCAATTCTGCAATCACTTCGGCCGCTTCCGAAGATGTCATCGGCTGCGGGATTTTTCTCGTCACCACGACGAAGAATTCGCCCAGCACCTGCGCGGAAAGGACTGCCGACCGAGATTGAGTGGCTTTCATCAGCAGTGCTTGAGCTTGTTTCTGCTTGTTCGGGTCTCGCGTGTCGTAGGCATAAATGAGAATGTTGGAGTCGAAGAAGACCTTATCGCTCATGAAGGCTCTCCCGCGTCCATTGGCGGTCGCCCATGTCGCGACTGAGCTTGGCGAACGTCGCTTGGAGTCGTCGCCCGGCCTGCTCCGCGCGATTGGACGAACGCGCCGCAAGCGACTCCAAGAAATGCTGTAGGAGAGTCGCCAGCGTTGTGTTTTCCGTCTCTGCAACCGCTTGGCTCGGGCGAGCACTTCGTCATCCACTTCCAGCGTCAGTTGGCACATCTCAAAGGTCCTACCTTTCGTCGAAGGGAATCAAAGGGGCCGTTCAATACATCTGACTTGGCCGCGAGCGATCACGGACTGACTGAAATGGGTTCACGGCTCGCTTGGTGAATCAACGTCTCATTCCGGCTGTGGTTTGTCAATCGGCTGGAAGGCCCCGCTGGCGGCCTGGCAGAACGATGGGGGCAGAATGATCCGAGGAGGATGACCGAATCAGAGTGCTTGTCTTCATCGTCCTGCCCCCATTGTTCTGCCACGTCCCAGCCGAGTCGTGAACTCGATGTCGTGGTGATTCCGGTTGATCCGCTGGAAGCCGGCCAGTCGTGTGTGGCCAAGGAATCGCCGCCAGCGGTCCCGCATCCGCTGGCTCATGACTTCAATACCGGCGAGGCAGGCCGTGAAGCCACCGCCTGGTCCGGATCGGATTGAACGGCTTGTTGTTGGGCCAGGGGTTGTTCCATTGGGTCACGCTCTTGAGCGACATAGACTCGTGGTTGATAACGAACGTACGTTCGTCCGCTGGTCCGTTCTCGTTCTTTCAGATCCTGGTAAATGGCGTCCAAGTCGTAATTGAATTGGGCGGCATGTTCGTCCCGAATCCGGCGGACTTCGGCAACAATCGGGTCGTCATTCATCGGAATCGACCTCCAAGAGTTCTTCGGGTGTGCAAATCGTTGGCGGTTGGTATCCCGCCCCTCGACAGACGGCTTCGATTCTCTCCCGCATCGTGGCGTTCGCCAAGTGGCGACAATTCCAAGTGGCGAGATATTCGACGCCGTTGGTGGCCGCGATCGCCAAGTGCAACGCATCTTCCGCGGCCTTGGCGGGGATTGCTGCGGCCACGACCAATTGTCGAGCCAGGTCGCGAGCGGTCTCGGTGATCTCCAGCAACGTCAGTGAGTTCAGCACCACGAGGCGATCGTGAGCGGCGTCTCGATCACCGACACTGGCCTCTTGAACGACGAGTTCCGATGCCAACACTTCGAAACGGTCTTGGCTCGACTTCTACCAGTCGCGAGTCACCTGTTGATGACCGGCCACAACAACATCACGGCTGGCCCAAGCCGTCAGGTAACTGATCACCGACGTTTCGACGTACACCTTCGGTTTCGGATGATCCATCGATTGTCTTTCGTGAGTGACCGCTGCTTGGATCTCCCACGCTCTGGCGAGCGTGGCTACTTTCGCGTGACGGGATTAAGCGGGGTGAGCTGTCTGGTGCTGCTGACGCCAGCGGCGTCCTTGTTCTCCGGAAGGGTTCGCACCAAACCGAGCGTGGCCCAGGCGGTGCCGATGTAGCTGCTGAACTCGGGCGGCTCATACGCTCGCGAAACGACAAACCAGGAGCCGTCCGGCTTCTGGTTCTTGATCAAGTAGGCCCGGGCTTTCGCGACGGCCGGATCCTTGGTCGTGACGCCGGCCGTGGTCAGCGCCACCAGAGCCTGGCCGGTGCCCAGCGCATCGGTGTGGGGCTTCTTTGTTGTCTGGCTCCAGCCGCCGTCGTCCTTCTGCAAGGTAAACAGTTGCTGGACGAGCGCTGGCACGGCGTCCGCGTTGTTCAGACGCTGGTTGAGCATGATGCGAAACACCAGCGATTGAAGCGTGTCGCTGGGTGGATTGTCGCCCAGGAACTTGAGGCCCCGCTCCTTGCAGTTATCGAGGGCCTCTTTGGAAATGCCGGACGGCACGCGATAGTTCAGCGTCAACAGAGCCCATAGGGTGGTCACATCGTCGCTGTCGATCAGCGGCGGCATCAGAAACGTGGTGGACACCCCTTCCGGCGTGGTCTTCTTGATGAGAACCTTCCACGAGCCCTCTTCCTTCTGCTGTTCGATCAAGTGGGCCGCGGCCTTGTCGAAGAACTTCTCCGTCTCGGCATCCGGCTGGCCGGCGGCCCCCATGCCGAACGTGAGATACATGGCATTGATGCTCAGGTCATTGAGCACGTCTCGATTGGTCGGCTGCAATTGCGGATGAGTGCTATATGCCTTCAACGCGGTGACGACCACTTTTTCCAGGGACTCGTCGTTGACGACGAAGCCGCGCATCTTGGCCTCGTATCCACTCCACATCATCCAGGGGCCGTGGTGACAACTGACGCACTTCGTCGTCTCCCACGCCAGACCTTTCTCGGCCAGGAACGCCAGGCTTTTATCGACCGTCTCAAGAACCCGCGGAGCGTCAACGGGGGCCTCGGGCGCAGCGGCAGCGTCCTGGGCCAGCACCGCGAGCATGACGATCAGCGGGAACATGACAAGACTCCTTCTGGCGGGCGGTGATACCTCACGCGGCCTAATCTGAAACGTTTGACCGCCACGCCAACGGCGTGCGCGAGAACAACGGTTCGCTCCCACCTGCGCGCACGCCGATGGCGTAGCGGTTAAACGAAAGCGTCTCACATGGGGCCGCGTGAGGTCGAGCGGAGCGAGGGAACAGGGCCGGTTACTTGACGCGCACCAGCTTCATGATGCGGCCCGAGATGTTCCAATCGTGGACGTACAGGTTGCCGTCCTTGTCCCAGTAGGAACCGTGAGTGCCGTTGAAGACCCCCTCGATCCACTTGTCTTGCGGGACGCCATGAGCACCGCGTGTGGCCGGATCGGCGTTGTAGCCCAGCACCGCGACGATCGTGTTGGCCTTGTCGAGAATCCAGACGCGACCCTGCAGGTCGGGGACCGACACGTAGTCACCCTGCACCGCGGCGGAAGTCGGCATGAGCAGCCCGGTGACAACCTCGTCGAGGTATTCACCGTCGAGGCTGTAATGCACCAGGCGGCCTTTCGGCGAATGATTGCGGTCACAGACCAGCAAACGCGGCGGGTCGTACCGCGTGTCGAGCGTCATGCCGTGCGCCGTATTGAATTCCTTCAGGCCGTTCCCTTTGACCCCGAAGTGCATCAGGTACTTGCCCGTCTTGTCGAACTTGAAGATGTGGTTGCTGGCGTAACCGTCCGCCAGAATGATGTCGCCATTGGGAGCGACCGTGATCGCCGTGGGACTCCATTTGGCCAGCTTCAGCTTGGATTCTTCTTCCGAGGGAATGCCCAGCCTCAGCACGATGTCACCGGTCTCCGAGTGGATTTTAAGACCTTCGCCAGCGACGTTGCGGGCAGCGTAAAGAAATTCGACGTCCCCCTCCGCGCGGATTTCGATGTCATGAATGTTGTTGTACTTGTCGCCGAGGAATCGCCGAATGACCTTCCCCTCGGGCGAGAAGACAAAGATCCCCATGCTCAACGTGGTGTAGATGCTCCCCTTGCTGTCGTTCGTCACTCCACCGTGAGTCGACCCCAGCACCGACTTGCCGTCTTCTCCGAGTCCCCAGCCGGGGACCGTATCGAACGTCATGGCCCCGGCGCCCATCCTCACCGGCTTGACGGCCTTCGCAGGGACGGCGTCCGCCGCGAACCCCGTCAGGGCGAGTCCGAACACGACCGCGATCGACAGCAAACTGCTCTTCATCATCTGGATTCCTGGTTGTTCCTGGTTGTTTCCCGGCCGTCATCGAAATGTCGGAATCACGCTGAAATCCGCCAAACGAATCCCCGCCAGAGTGTGACGTTGCGCGACGAATCACGCGCGGTCGCAGTATCCGGTTCCCCAATCCGCATTTCAACCGGCGACACTGTTGCGGAGCGGCGAAGTAGGTTCTGGTATCTGGCGTACCTGCGTGGGGCATCGACTGGGGACTCGCTTCTTTCGCTCGTACTTAAAGTTCAACGTCTCGTTGACGAGCGCGATGTCTACGCAACCTTTCGGATAATCCAAGTTGTCAGCCCGGCTTCCACGATCATCTCCGGCAGTTTGTCCGGACCAAGAAGCTGCACACGCTCGTCGTCGCATCGGACGTCACCCGCTTGCGTATGAAAGGCGAAGAACATCTTGTTGTAGTCGTCCATCTCGGTGAACTGCTTCAGGTACGAATCGAGTTCCACTTGCGTCGTCTTCGATTTCACTTGGACGAACGCTCGTTCGTTAGTTGATGGCAACTCGATGGCGAAATCGATGGTCTTCTGCGTCTTTCCAACAGGCCCGATTCGTCGCCATCCACTGGTTGAGAAAATGAGATCGACCAGGAGTTCAAAATCCTTCGGTTCGAGAAGTTGCATCAACGGGACAATGGATCGTTTGAGTTGCGCCAGCGAATCCTCGGCTTCCCGAACGGTTGGCAACGTGTCACCGTTGATACGCCGCCTGACGTAGTCTGCGACATCGACCCGACACGACGTTCCGCGATAACCAACGAGCTTGGTCAGTGATCCCGCAAGACGGTCCTTTGAGAGCGGCTGACCCTTCACATCTTCCGAATGCCAGCCGCCTTGAATCTTTCGCCAAACACCGTCGCCATCTTGGTGGCGCTCAGCAGGTGCGTCTGTGACGAAGCCCCATTGCAATCGCTCGTCGATAAAAGTGATCCACAACGTCGAAGCGTCAGCTTCAAAGAACAAGCGAACTTCGTTGGTGAATCTGGTTGCCGTACCGAGCGACTTGCCTTCGGCCAGAAATGCCTGCGTCAGCTCTGCCCACTGACCGTTTCGGCAAAGCTCCAGTTTCCTTTCGGATCCGGTTCCAAAGCCAAGCCGGATGATTCCGTTGGACAAGCATTCTCGCTCCCAACCGCCAGCAGTGCCAAGCTTGATGTACCGAACCTGCGAGCTACTAATGAGCTTGGATTCTTCATTATCCGGCATCACATGATCGTCCACTTTGTGGCTGCGGTCGTTGGTTTGGACATCACTCGTAAATCGGTTCGAAAAACCCAATACCCCGCCAAACACTCGTCCACACGGCCCACGAGTCATACTTGAACAAACACTGTCACCGAAGCGTCTCCGTGTTTCCCAACTCGCGTTCAATGTCCGCGATCGACGGCAGTTGGCCTTGCAGGTCTTGCGGGAGGGAATCGACCAGTTGGGTTTGCCACTCGGCCACGCCGATCGGTTTGGCGATGTCGCGCAGGGCGTACTCGACGGTGACGCGGTTCTTGTCTTTGCAAAGCAGCAGGCCAATCGTGGGGCGGTCGTCGGGATGTCGCAGCAGGTCGTCGACGGTCGACAGATAGAAATTCATCTTGCCCGCGTCTTCGGGTCGGAACCGTTTCATCTTGAGGTCGATGACGACGTAACAGCGCAGCCGGAGATGATAGAAGAGCAGGTCGATTGAGAACTCATCGTCGCCGACGTCGAGCCGCACTTGGCGGCCGACGAACGCGAAGCCGACGCCAAGTTCCAGCAGGAACTTTTCGATGTGCTCCGTCAGGCCGCGTTCGAGATCACGTTCGATGGCGTTGTCGGCCAGCGTGAGGAAGTCGAACGTGTACGGGTCTTTGAGCACCTCACGCGCGAGATCGGATTGCTCCGGAGGCAAGGTCCGGTCGAAGTTCGTGATCGCCTTGCCGGATCGCTCACGAAGGCGTGACTCGATCTGCACCGTCAGGACTGAGCGGCTCCAACCATGTTCGATGGTCTTGCGGGCGTACCACTCGCGCGCGGCGGGGTCTTTGACGCGATCCAGAAGCACGCAGTTGTGGAACCACGGAATTTGTCCAGCAAGCTGCTGGACGATTTCAATCGATGGGTAAGCTGCGGCAAACGCTCGCATGTAAAGCAGGTTGGACCGCGACAGCCCGCTCATCTCCGGGAACTCGGTTCGCAGGTCGAGGCTGAGCCGATCGACGACCTTCGCGCCCCAACCTTGCTCGTGCTGACAGCGGAGGATCTCGCGGCCGATGTGCCAGTAGAGCAGGATCAACTCACGGTTGACGGAGACCGCCGCCTTGAGCTGCGCCGAACGAACTCGCGCCTTGAGGTCGGCCAGCAGCGGCGCGTATCCCAGCGGCAGACTCGCGGCCGGCTTCTGGCCCGCCTTTCAGATCGCGGTCAGTTTCGATCCGGGCGACTTATTCGCCGGCTTGCGAGTTGGTCGTTTGACTTTGGCCGCTGCCGATTTCTTCTTGGCCATCATATGAACCCTGCGGAACGTTTCTTTGGAAGCGACGAAGAACTCCGTTGGTGAAAAGGTCGTAGCGCGGGCGGCTCGCCTGTGCCGGTCAATCGGAAATCCGAGCAGGCGAGCCGCCTACCCTACGTTTTTCACCGCTTCCGCTCGTACTGAAAGTCCAGCGTCCCTTCGGCGAGCGTGATGTCTTTGATCGCGGCGAGCAGGTTGGCTCGCGTGGCTTTGTCGGGGGTGAGTTTCAACTCGGCGGACAAGGCGTAGACGGTGATGTGGTACTGCTTCACGCCGGGGCCTTTGGATTTCATCGGGTCGTACTCGCGGCGGTTCTTGTCGTTCGGCCCCACGGTGCCGGTCGTCTTGTCGTTCTTGGCGAGCTTCGTGGCGCTGGCCGGGATGTTGTAGACGACCCAGTACGACTTGATGTCGCCGGGGCCGGGGATGTGCCAGACGTTGACCGCGAACGACTTCGTCCCCTTCGGAGCATCCTTCCATTCGATGGGAGGCGACGCACTGGCTCCGTCGCCGGTGAACTCGATCGGGATGCTGCCGCCCGGTTCAAACGCGGCGCTGGTCACGACCAACTGCGGCAGGTTGCTCTTCGGTTTGGGGTTCGAGGTCGTTTGCTCATCGCGGCGCGGAGGCGGCGGGTTTTCGCCGGGCCGGGGCGGTCGGTTTTCACCGGGGCGAGGCGGCGGATTGTCGCCCGGACGCGGCGGTCGGTTCTCTCCGGGACGGGGTGGTGGAGGCGGACGACGGTCGTCGCCACCTCCACCGGGGCCGCGGCGTCTTGGAGAATACGTTTCGTTTGTCGTCGAGCCGTTGGTATCGACGAACGTGAACTTCGCCGTGCCATCGTCGGCGAGCGTGTAGCTCACCGAGCCCTTCTTGCCGCGCACGTCATACGTCAGGACGTAGCTGCCCGGTTTGGTCTCTTGGAAGTCGGTGATCTTCGCGTCACGCAGCGGCCGGAGGTCGGGACGGATCGGTTCGGCGCGCGGTTGCGG
>JANMLE010000844.1:0-4549 GCA_031372385.1 Planctomycetota bacterium
GCCACCGATGCCACCGCCGATGCCAAAGCCTTGCTGGCCTCCACCCTGACCGCCCTGACCGCCGAACTGACCACCACCAAAGCCGCCCTGGCCGCCTTGCTGGTTCTGGCCCTGCTGGCCGCCCTGCTGACCCTGTTGACCGCCACCGCCCACGAATGAGAACGTGAACACGTCGGTGATCGAATTGAACTGCGGGTTGACGGACAGTCGCACGTAGCGGCGATCCGAACTCACGACCGCGGTGACTGACAGGGTGATCCCTTCACTGACGGTGGTGATTTGCGGCTGGAATCCGACGGCCCCAAAGCCGACGGTCGGAGTGAGGCCGGTCACGAACGGGCGTCGCTTGGAGTCTGTCACGAATCCGGTCTGACCGTTGAAGACGGTCACCTTCGGGGCAAACAACAGGTTGTTCCGTTGATCCCCCTGGGCGGCTTGGATGAAGAAGAACGCTTCAATGTCACTCAGGATCGCCAACCCCATTTCCATGCCCGCCTGCGGGTTGTAGTTGCCGAAGGTGGGCACACCGACCGCGAACGATCCCTGGTGGAACGGCACGGTCAGATCCCGGCTGAACTGTGTTGGTTGGCTCAAGCCGACGACCGAGGGATTGCTGGGATTGTTGAACCGGGCGATCGTTGGGCCGGCACCGAAGAAGCCGGCAGCGGCGGCACCCTGCTGTTGTTGTCCCTGCTGCTGTTGACCACCCTGTTGCTGTTGTCCCTGCTGCGCCGCCTGTGCCTGTTGACCACCCTGGCCGAACTGCGGCAGGTTGACCGAGCCAAACGTTTGCAGCGGAAGTCCCGTGTTGTCGACCGTCGGCAGTCCGGTGGTCGGCTGGATGTTGAAGTTAAAGTCGATCCCGATGCGCTCGAAGAACCGGTCGCTGACCGACACGAAGCGGACTTCAATCGTCACCTGCAAGTCTTGCAGGCGTCGCAACTGTTCGAGCAGATCAGTGATCTCCTCGTGGATCTTCTGGGTCTGGCGGATCACCAGGCTCAATGTGGTCGGGTGAATCCGGACCGAGGCCGGGCCACCCACCTGGTCCCAGGTGTCGGGTGCGATCGTGGAGACGATCAGTTCCGTCAGCGCGGTGAAGTCCGGGTCCATGTTGTGGCCCTGCTTATGACGGCCCGGGCTGGACGGATCAAACTGACCGGCCTGATTCTGGCCGACCTGTCCGAATCCCTGTCCGTTGGCCGGAACACTCATTTGCCCACCGCCGAAGCCCGACGGACTCGTGCCGCCGAACGGATCGGCCATTTGACTGGAGGGGTCCGGAATCGGGATCACCAGGTCTGCGACGGAGTACGTGGAGACGGACAGCTCGCCCTGTTGACGCATGCGGCTGGTGATCTTCAGCACTTCGTTGTCGACCATGTAGGCCAGGTTGTTGGGCGTCAGGATCAGATTCAGCGCGCTCTTCACCGAGATGCCGTCGACTTCGATCGACACCAGGCTGTTGGTGCTGGCGGCCTCTTCTTCGAGTCCCTGTGTGTCCAGCACGATGTTGATGTCGGCGATCGCCCGGATCTTGTTGATGACTTCGCCCAGCGGCACCTTGTCCTCGTGCAGCGAGATCCGCTTGGTGAGGCTTTGCTCGATCTTGAGTTCGGCTTCGCCCCGCTTGCGGTTGTCCGGGCGGTATCGTCCATTACGACGCTCCTTGAGTCCCTTCCAATTTTCGCCGTAGACCATCTCATGGCCGTCACCCACGCTTTTACGCAAGCCATTCTCCACGTCGTTCAACACGTCAACGAACATTCCTTCCTTGTCGAGTTTCAACTTCTCGTTGAAGTCGACATTGCGGGCGATCCGGGACTTATGGAACATCGTGACCGCTGTCGGATCCTTCGGATTCATCTCCATTGCCTTCATGGCGACAACCTCCGCTTCGGCGAACCGCCGCTGCTTGTACAGGTCGTTGAACTCATCAACGAGTTTGACGAACTCCTGCTCGATCCGCACATCGTTCAGAACCCTGTTCTCCAGATTGTTCTTGACCTCCTCGTTCCGTTTCTTGATCTCCAGGTTCGGCTGCTGCCGGACGATTTCATTCTGCAATCCCGAGCGGGTCTTGTTGAGTTGCTTCATCAGCGAGGCGGCGGATTCTTCGGACAGGTCCGCTCCTTCCACTTTGGACATCGCCTGATCGACCAGGGTCAACGCGGCCTCGGGGTCGGTTGCCCGCAAACGTTCGGCCTTGAAGACCGAGTTCAACACGTCACTGCGAATCCGGTCGAACCGGATCATCTGCTCCTGTTGGGCGGTGTCGAGCGGCGCGGGTTGCTCGCCTTCCGGCAGCATCGCGATGTCGGTGTCCGACACCTGGCCCTTCGTCAACTGGATGCCGGAACGGTTCGTCCGCGGAGCCAGTTCCCGCAGGTAGTCCTGCAACCGCTGCGTCTTGACGTAGTCCAGCTTCTGTCCCGACTGATGGGCGGCCAGGAACTGCGCATAAGCCGCCTGACGGTTGCCACGGTTCAATTCCATCATGCCGCGACTGTAAAGATCGCTGGCGGAAGCACCCGACGGATTGATCTCGCTGATCGAGTCCGCCTGCGTGACGCTGCCGAAGTTGCGACCGGCGGGACGCTGGGTCGTGGCTGCGGGCGTGGTGTCCGCGGCGAACGGGTTGGCATTGGGATCGACCGGCGTGGTATCGAATCCGCTGGCGGCCACGATCGTCTTGGATGTGGGACGCGAGGCGACATTGGTGTTGCCCAGCTTGGCATCCAGATCCGCGAGCACCAAGTCGGGTCGGTCGGCGAACACGGGGAACGTCACGTTCATCCGCTCCGCCTCATCGGCCTTGGCCCGCGCTTCTTCATGACGTCCCGCCTTGATCAGTTGTCGCGCCTGCCGCAGCAGTTCGACGGCTTGGATCTGTGCGGGTGACAGGTTCTGCCGGGCCGCGGCGGTGTTGACGTTCGCCGTGTTGTCGTTCGCCTTAGTGTTGAAGTTCACGTTCGCCTTGTTGTCGACGGCATCACCGAAGGTCAAACCGCCGGTCAAGAAGTGCCCGGTACCGGTGTTGACGTTGGCGGTTTGAGCCGCATCATCGGGAATCGTATTGAGCGGTGCGCGCTGATCGACATTCGGGGAAGTCCGCACAGCACTGACCGGCGTACCGACGGTGGTTGGGCCGCGCTTGGTGGTGCGTGCGACATCGGCCAGAACCAGATCGGGTCTGTCATCGAACAAGTTGTACGGAGCCTTCAACCGTTCGGCTTCGATGGCCAGTTGGCGCGCTTCGTCGACGCGGTCTTCGGTCAATGCCTGTCGGGCTTTGGCCAGCAGAGCCAGCGCCTGGGGTTTGGCGGCCGGTGACGTTGCAGAAGCGGGGCTCACCGCGGGCGAGTTGCTCTTGGCGATTCCCTCGGAAGCCCGGCGGGCGGCGACATCATTCAGGACGAGTTCCGGCATGTCTTCAAACAGTCCGTACGCGACATTCAATTGGGCCGCTTGTTCGGCCTTCGCCTGAGCCGCTTCCAGATTGCCGTTGGTAATGTCCTGGCGGGCGAGGTCCAGCAACCGCGCGGCCTGCTGCTTCTTGGAATCCTTGGTGGCGGACGGTTGTGTACCCGCTTGTCCCTGTGTCGCGACGGCTTGTGAAGCCCCCTTGGATTTGTTGGTGGCATTGGCGAACGTCGTCGTGTTGGTCACGCGATCAATGTCAGCCAGCAACAATTCGGGCCGGTCTTCGAACAGCGAAAACGTGACGTCCAGTTCATCGGCAGCCAGCGACTTGCGTCGTGCCTCTTCATAGCGTCCCGCCTTGAAGTCTTGTCGGGCCTGTGCGATCAACGCGGCAGCTTGATCCTCGGCGGACAACGGCTTGCTGGGGGCAGTCACACGTTGCGCGGAGGTCACCTGTGTACCGGAGGCCGGTCCGTTGATCGGGAATTCATCGAGAGGCTCTTCGGCCTCGGCGCCGGTCTGTTGAATGGTGCCGCGTGAGGCCGGCGCAGCGTTCCGCACCGAGACGTCGTCCGTCGCCCAGTCGGGAACCGCCGCATTCGTCACTGCGGCCGCGTTCGGATTTTGAAGCCGTGCCAGGAAGGCTGCCGGAGTCAATTCATTCTTGGCGAATGTGAGTTCCGCACCCTTGGCGACGTTGTTCGCGAGGTTGGCCAACTTCAATGCCTCGGCACGGTCACCGCGCTTCAGCGCCGCCTGGGCCTGACCCAGCAGCTTGTCGACGCGGTTCCGCGTGGCGTCCGCCAAATGCGCGGGCAGGCCGGAGGAAGCCGCCTCGGATGGGGCTTCTTCTTCCCACGCGGCATCGGACTGGCCTCGCACCGTCGATCCGCCGGCGGCAGCCTGCAACCGGGACCGGGCCCGGCTGAGATAGTCGTCGGCCTGGCGGCGTTCGGTTCCGGTCAGTCCCGCGGTCGTCGCCATGGCGGCGTCGAGATGCTTCACCGCATCGCGGTACTTGCCCCGCAGGTACATTTCCCTGCCGAGCTTGTAGTGTTCCCGCGGCGACACACGTCCGCCGACAGGCAACCGCTCCTCGCCACCCTTCAGCGTGTGATCCGTGTGC